>DAOVTC010000046.1 GCA_030633285.1 Flavobacteriaceae bacterium | reverse complement strand
TGCCGAATTAGAAGAATTAGGTTTTGAGCCAATGCCAGTTTATACATCACACGATCATCCTGAGCAAGGTTTTTACAGATTAAATTACGGACGTTCACCCATGCATACTTTCAGTAGAACTATAAACAATCCGAATTTAAATGATTTAATGGATGAAAATAAACTTTGGGTAAATCCTAAAGTTGCAAGAATTGAAGGGTTGAGAAATGAGCAGGAAGTTTGGTTAGAAAATCAAGATGGTGTAATTTCTGAATTTCCTATTAAAGTTAGAGTAACCGAACGAATCAGATGGGACTCAGTATATATGTATCATGGTTTTGGTCAACATAATAAAAAATTAACAAGAGCTTATGGTAGAGGAGCTTGCGATACGCAATTAATTACCAAAATAGCTACAGATCCAATTATGGGTGGCTCCGCTATGCGTGGCAACTTTGTTAAATTTATAACTAATAATCCACATAAAGATACTGAAGTATGAGATATGCAATGGTAATAGACACTCTGAAATGTGTCGGATGTAGCGACTGCGTTGTTGCATGTCAAACTGAAAACAACGTACCTATAGGTTACTGTAGAGATTGGGTAACCGAATCAGTGAGTGGTACCTATCCAACTTTGGAATTGGAATTAAAATCTGAACGATGTAATCATTGTAGTAATGCTCCTTGTGTTAGGTGTTGTCCAACAGGTGCAAGTCATGTTGCTGAAGGTGGTATTATTTTGGTAACTCCTAACGAATGTATAGGTTGTGGTGCTTGTATCGAATCTTGTCCTTATGATGCACGTTTCCAGCATCCTGAAGGATATGTAGATAAATGTACTTTTTGTCACCACAGATTAGAAAAAGGACAACTACCCGCATGCGTATCGGTTTGCCCAACAAAGTGTATGTATTTTGGTGATCTTGATGATCCAACAAGTAAAGTGTCACAATTATTAAATTCAAGAAAATATAAAGTTTTAGCTCCTGAAGCTGGTACAAAACCTAATGTTTATTATTTAATCAAGTAAAAATATTATCATGCAAGAAGAAATTTTTATAAGCGGAAGAAATATTCCAAATATAGACCCTATATTACAAGTTTGGCACTTCCCAATCTCTCTCTATTTATTTTTAGGAGGTATGGCTGCCGGCATCATATTTTTTGCCTCTCTTTTTACAATTATGAGAAAAGAAAAAGATTTTCCAACAACTGTAAAAGGTGGAATGATTGTTGCTGTCATAGCTATTAGCATTGGTTTGATTGCTTTAATGTATGATCTAACACATATGTTTTACGCCTGGCAATTATATACAACTATTAGACTTGAATCTCCAATGTCATGGGGTGCATGGGTTTTATTAATTGTGAGTATACTATCCTTTCTTTGGGTTTTTAGTTATTCTACTGAGATATTCCCTAAATGGGATTGGAAATTTGATTTTCTTAAAAAATTTCAAGCCTATTTGATTAAAAATAGAAGAATAATGGCAATGATTCTGCTGCCATTATCCGTTATTTTAGGAATTTATACTGGAATTTTACTTTCTGCATTTAATGCCAGACCATTATGGAATAATCCTATTTTAGGACCTTTATTTTTAACCTCTGGTTTATCAACAGGAGCAGCTGCAATAATATTGTTTTCAAAAAATCATTTTGAAAAGACCCTTTTAACTAAAATAGATTTAGCACTTATTATTCTTGAGCTCGGTTTAATCATTCACATGTTTATGGGAATGTATGCTGGATCAACAGTACAATTAGAAGCATTACAGGTTTTAATTAATGGTGAATTTACAGTTATGTTTTTTGTATTTGTAATCATACTGGGATTAATTTTCCCTGCAACATTAGAAGGGGCTGAATTAATGGGCTTTAAAATCCCATCTGTTGTCCCTGCTCTTTTAATTTTAATGGGTGGATTAATTTTTAGAATGGTGATGGTAGAAGCTGGTCAAATAACAAGATATCTATATTAATAAAAATATTATGAAAGGAAAGAAACAAAAAAACAGACATGTTTATTGGAATCCATATTTTGGAGGGTTCTTGTTGGGGCTTTTAATCATTGCAACATTTTATCTTACAGGTAGAGGGTTAGGTGCCAGTGGTGCAATAAAAAGTGGGGTCGTTACGATGGTACATACTGTTGCTCCAACCCATGCCGAAAATAATGCATATTACAGTAAATTTATAAAAAAAGGAGAATCACCAATGAATAATTGGCTTGTGTTTGAAGCTTTAGGAGTTCTATTGGGAGCATTTTTATCAGGTGCTTTAACCAATAGATTAAAACTAAAAGTGCAGCATTCTCCTAAAATTTCCAGTAGAAGAAGATTGATCTTTGCCTTAACCGGAGGACTTCTATTTGGCCTTGGCGCACAAATAGCAAGAGGATGCACCAGTGGTGCTGCTTTAAGTGGAATGGCTGTTTTATCAGTAGGTGGATTTATAACCATGCTATCTATTTTTGGTACAGGCTTTATGGTTGCATACTTTTTTAGAAAAAATTGGATTTAATAAATAAAAAATAAAATAATTATGGGACCATTAATTCCTAACGGACTAATTCCAGTAGAGTGGAATTATATAATAGCAATATTAATTGGAATGGCTTTTGGATATATATTAGAAGCCTCAGGATTTTCATCATCCAGAAAGTTAGCCGGTGTATTTTATGGCTATGATTTTGTAGTATTAAAAGTTTTTTTCACTTCAGCAGTAGTATCAGTTATCGGTTTATATTATTTAGATTATTTGAACTTTTTGGATATTTCTCAACTCTATGTTCAGCCTACTTATTTATGGGCTGCAATTATTGGAGGTATGATTATGGGCGTTGGATTTTTAGCCGGCGGATTTTGCCCTGGAACAAGTTTCTGTGGTGCAGCAATTGGTAAAATTGATGCCATAGTTTTTACAATAGGACTAACGATTGGTATTTTTATATTCGCAGAAGCATTTACTATTCTTGAACCTTTATTCAATAGTTCTAACTTAGGCCATATCACCATGGTTGACATATTGAATATATCTCCATATTGGTTTATTTTAATCTTTACAATAATTGCCATCGGTTCTTTTATTTTTTCAGATTGGATTAGAAGTAAAGTCAAAAAAGTATTTTATTAAAATATTAAAATTATGTCAAAACGTTATAAAACTAAAAAATTCATTGTTAAAAGAGAATATCAAATTTTGGCATTTATTCTCCTTTTTTTAGCTGCTGGTTTGGTATTGTTACCAAAATATAAAAAGAATGAAGGTATAATGCCTGAATTATTTGTTAAAAATGCAATAAGTTCAGAACGATTTATCAGTACAGATCTACTGGCAGAAAAACTGATAAATCAAGATCCTTCTGTTTTATTGATTGATATGCGATCTGAAAAAGAATTTAATGAATTTTCTTTGCCAAATGCCATCAATATTCCTTTAAAAAACTTACTAGATGACGATTATATTGGTTACATTGATCAAGATATTTATGATGTAGTTTTGTTTTCAAATGATAGTTTTTATGCAGATCAGGCCTGGATGTTAGGAAACCGATTAGGTTTTAAAAATCTTTATGTTTTAAAAGGAGGACTTAATGAATGGTTTAATACCATTATTAATCCAAAATATCCTGATGAAACTATGCCAAGAGAAGCTTTTAAATTATATGATTTTAGAAAAGCAGCCGGGATGTATTTTGGAGTTGGTGCTCCTCAAAGCGAAGGAAAAAGTAAACCTGTTAAAAAAGTGGTCACCGTTAAGAAAAAGAAGAAAAGAGTAGCTGAAGGTGGCTGCTAAAAATATAATTTCATTTTATGAATCAATAAATTATGAAAGAATTAGAAAGAACAAAAAGAATTTCCATATCAGCAGTTTTATTTTTATTAATAATATTGATAGGTGTTATTACATTTAAAAAACCAAAGTATGTATTTGAAAAAGATACGGCAACTACACTACAAAAAATTATTGAAAAGGATCATTTTATATCTTTAAAAGAATTTAAATCAATAGATCCGACTCAGTATATTTTACTTGACGTTAGGAGTAATTTTGAATATACAAAAGGACATTTAAAAGATGCTATTAATATTTCTACTCATCAAACATTTTCAGATGGCAGTACCAAATTATTAAGAAGTTTAAAAAATGGAAATAAAACAATTATTGTTTATGGTGAAAATCCTGATAATGCAGATAGTGCATGGATGTTACTTTATCAGTTAGGTTATGAAAATGTTAAAATACTTTGTATAGAAACAAAATATACTGATGGTAAATTTCAAGCTAAAAATTACGATTTGGAAAAGCCTTCAGTTAACTATGCACAAATAATGCAGAAAGCTCAAAGCTCTTCAGGTAATACAAATGAAACTAATAAATCAGAAAAAACTAATTCTAAAAGAGTTATTCCAAGACCTAAAAAGAAAAAAAGAGTGGCAGAAGGCGGTTGTTAATGTTTTAAAATAGTATTTAATTTATTACACATTGTATTTTAGACACAATTAGTATAATAACTAATTAAAAATTATATCACAATGGAAAATCACAAGCATCTAATAAGAAAAAAATTAAATGATCATTTTACTAAAGTTTTTGAAGAAAGTTTAATTGATGAAATTGTTGATATTGGTATTTTCAAAACCTTTAAAAAAGGTGAGTTACTTATTGATATTGGTGATGAAATGACACATATCCCTTTAATACTGGATGGTGCTGTAAAGGTCATACGAGAAAATCAAAATAAAGACGAAATTTTACTGTATTATTTAGAACGAGGTGAAACCTGTTCTATTTCATTTGTAAACTGTATCAATCGAACTAAAAGTATGTTTCGTGGTGTTGTTGAAAATTATACAGAATGTATTTTTATTCCAATAAACAGAATTGAAGATTGGTTGATCAAATACAAAACCTGGAGAGAATTTATTATTGACAGTTACCATGATAGACTTATTGAAATGGTTGAGGCAATTAGAAGCTTAGCTTTTACGAATCTAGATGAACGAATCAAAAAGTACCTTGTAGAGCAAGTAAAGATAAAAAATAATAAAAATTTAAATATCACTCACCAAGAAATTGCTGATGATTTAAATTCATCAAGAGTTGTAATATCTAGGTTGTTAAAAAAACTTGAAAACGATAAAAAAATCAAACTAGGTAGAAACAAATTAAAAGTTATTAAATTGTAAAAATAAACTACATAATTTCTGCTATTCCCCAATAATTATAACTGGCTATTTTCCATCCAGGAAGATACATTGTTTCTAGTTTATTTATTTTAAATCCATTTTCATTGATAATTGCTGGAATATCTCTATTCAAATTACATCCACCACCAACACGTTTCCATAATGGATTTATTGTTTTCTGCCACTTTTGAATAGCCTTTTCAGGAGCCTTTCCATGTTCACAAAACAATAATTTTCCATCTGGTTTCAATACTCTTTTAATTTCAGAAAGACCTTTATACACATCTGAAATCGTACAAAGTGTATAGGTCATAACTACTGTGTCAAAACTATTATCTTTTGCCGGAATATTCTCAGCAGCTGCTTTAATAAATTCAAAATCAAATGGTAGGCTTTCCGTATTTACAACATTTATATCCCAAATCTCTTCTGATGGATCAATTGCAGTCAAATGTTTAACACTATCTTTTTTATAAAATGGTAAATTCAGACCTGAACCTATTCCAATTTCCAAAACAACACCTTCAGCTAAGGGAATTATTTTCATCCTTTGCCGCATACTTGGATTTTGTTTACAAGTCCAATCAATTACTTTTGGAAGTATGTATTTGTTATAAATTGCCATATTAATCTTCTAACTTCTCATCAATATAATCAATCACTTTCTTCATTAAATGAACCCTATCTTTTCCTCGAACATTATGTGGATGACCTGGATAGGTGAAAAAGTCTATTTGAACACCTTTATCTACACTCGATTTTAGCAATTTCATAGAGTGTTGTGGAACAACAACATCATCTATTTGTCCATGAATAATTAGTAAATCACCTTCAAGATTTTCTACATAATTTGTCAAATCAGCTTTTTTATAACCTTCAGGGTTTTGCTTTGGTGTATCCATATATCGTTCTCCATACATTATTTCATAATTTCTCCAATCTATAACCGGACCCCCGGCAACACCAACTTTAAAAATACCCGGTTGACGCAACATAAAGCTTGTAGTCATAAATCCGCCAAAACTCCAACCATGTATTGCCATTTTCTCTGTATTAACATAAGAAAGTGATTTTAAATAATTAATACCAACCAATTGGTCTTCCATTTCAATATCTCCTAAATTTCTATGTGTTGCCTGTTCAAAATCTGAACTTCGGTTATGGCTTCCTCTATTGTCTAAGGTAAAAACAATATATCCTTTTTCTGCCAAATAATACATCCACATTGGTGCACTTGCCAACCAAGAGTTTCTTACCATCTGTGCATGAGATCCTCCATAAACATACACTACAACTGGATATTTTTTATTTTCCTCAAAATTAGTTGGTTTTATTATACGAGCATTTAATTGCATTCCTCCTTTACTTTTAAGCATAATAAGTTCAGGTCTAGAATATCTATATCCTTTTAACGGATCATTTGCCATTAATAACTCTTTTTTTACATGATATTTTGAATCAATTATTTTGATTTCTTTTGGTGTAACTATATTTGAAAATTCATTAATTAAAAATCCATTTTGATTTAGTTTAGCTTTATGAGTTCCTTTTTGCTTCGTTATTTGAACTTGTTTTCCTTTAAGTGTTGTTTTAAAAATTTGCCTCTCTAAACCAAAATTTGTAGCTGCTTGAAAATAAATTTTATTATGCTTATCAAAACCCATAAAATCAGTGATATCCCAATCTCCTTCAGTCACTTTTTTGATTAATTTTCCATTAATATTATATAAATAAAGTTGTTTATAATTTTCTTTTGAGCTTAACCATAAAAACTTATCATTTTGATTTGGCACAAAAATCAAGCTGTGTTCTGGCTCTACATATTGGTCATCTTTCTCTTCAAATAATGTTTTAATAAAACTACCTGTTTCAGCATCGTATTGAATCATTTTAAGATGGTTTTGATCTCTATTTAAAATACCAATAAAAATACTTTTTTCATCAGGGCTCCAGGAAATTGCCGTTAAATATTGTTCTTTTGGATCTCCTGTTTTTATATATATTGTTTTATTTAAAACTAAATCATAAACGCCTAATGTAACATGATGACTTTTCATTCCTGCCATTGGGTACTTTATGGTTTTTACTTTTGCAGGATGCACATTCATATCAATAATAGGATAATCTGTTACCATGGTTTCATCCTTCCTGTAAAAAGCTAACTTATTTCCTTTTGGAGACCAAAATGTACCTTTAGTTATACCAAACTCAAACCTGTGTACTGCCTGACCATAAACAATTTCTTTATCAGATTCATCACTTAATTGACTTACTTCACCATTTGATCTAATGATAAAAAGATTGTTTTCAATTGTATATGCCAAATTAAAAGTAGATTTATCTAAATCATTATTGCTAGCTTTATCA
>DAOVTC010000070.1 GCA_030633285.1 Flavobacteriaceae bacterium | reverse complement strand
TGATATTTTTTCAATAGGAATAAATTCTTCAAATAGAATAAATAAAACTCCGATAAGGCTCATTCCAAATAAATGTCCTACTCCCCAAAATATACCTACTTTCCATGCTTTTTTTTTAGTTTCTATAGCAAATGGTGTAACTGCAGCTAAATGATCGGGACCGGTAATAACATGTAACATAGCAGCTATTATTCCGGTAATTAAGGGAAATGTTATATCCATGTCTTTTAAAAGAATTTATCCCAATTAGAAATAGTAATTTTTAAAAATAATCCTAAAAAAATAAAACTCACTATAAATTTTAAAGTGGTTGAAGCTAAAAACCCTAAAAACGAACCAAATACAGCTTTAAAAGCTCTCTGAATATCTTTGCTATTATAAAGTAATTCACCAATTAATGCTCCTAAAAATGCACCAATTATAAATCCTAACGGAATAGGAGATATTAAACCAATAATTAAGCCGATTGTTGTACCAATAGCTCCCCATCTGCTTCCTCCAAATTTTTTAGTTCCTATAGATGGAATGATATAATCTAATACCCAAATAATAATTGAAATGGCTAAAGTAATTCCTAAAAAAATGTAACTCATGGGTATTACACTAGTTAAATGTAGTAGCAATAAACCTAACCAACCAGTAAAAGGACCAGGAAGTACAGGTAAAAAAGAACCTGCAATTCCTATAAGGCTTAATAGAAACCCGATAGTGAGTAAGAATATATCCATTGTTTAAGTTTTAAGCAAGATAAAAAAATGTTTTGGTTTGTTGTAAGTTATTTAAGGTTTTGACTTAAATAAGAATGTAGAACTTAAAACTCAGAATATATTTTTTATTTTACTTCGATAAATGCTTCAGATTTTATAGGTATACCTTCTGAAGTGATTCCTTGAAGTTCAACTCTGTAAGTGGTTGTTATATCTGCAGTATAGAAAGATATTTTGGCTTTTCCCTGTGCATTAAATTCAATATTTGGGCTCCAATAAATGGTTGTCCGGTAATCAGGTTTTAAATAATCAGATTCCCCTGTATTATAAATTGGTTCATAGAATTCTCGTGCCTTATAATATCCTGAATGAACAAAACGTAAAATTTCATTTTTTTCCTTAATTTCAGATTCAAAAGTTTCTTCAGTAGCAGGTGTGTTAAATTTTTCGGTAGCAGATTTTGTATAAATAGCAATTACTCCATGACTTGCTCTACTTCCATAAATAGCCGCTCTAGAGCCTTTTAATACCTCTACAAAATCAATAGTTTCTACTCTGAGATCTCTAATATTATCAAAATCGGTAATAATATTATCCAAAAGAAATAATGGTTTTTCTGGTTCCTTTTGATAATTATTTTGAAATACTGTTGTATAACCTCTAAGTGTTATAAAATTACCTTGTATACTTAATCCGGGAATTCTACTTTCTAAAATGGTGATTAAATTACCTTCAGCAGCATTTTCTAATTGCTCCGAACTTATTAAGTGTGATGATTCTGAATGTTTTGTGCCTAATTTTTGTTTTTTGATAGCATTAACACTCTTTTTTTTTATTGTGACAGGTTTTAAAGTTACCTCATCAAGTTGAACAAAATTATTACCATCTTGATATATGCCTTCAAGTTGCATAGTTTTAGATCTTTCTAAGTAAAGGTTTTTGTAATTTTCATTTGATTTATTTATTGAAGTTGATTTTAAGGTCACTTCTGGAGAAATAAACTTATCAAATTCAATATAATAATTCATTTTAGAATTCTTTTTATATTTCTTACCCTTTTTATTATTGATATTCACAATCTGGACTATAATCGTGGTACTGTCAATAATATTATAATCTCCAAGAAAAAAATGACCTCCGTTGCTTGTTTGAACACTATCACGGAGTGAAAAGTCTTTATTTCTGAATAATAATGTTACTTCAGAAGAAATTTTGTTATGATTATTGAATTTTTTTATATTTCCCTTAAAACTAACACCTGTTTCAACTCTGTATTTAGATTGAATATCATTTTGTATTTCTGTTTCATTAACAACAAATCTTCTCCAACCTTGTGTCATCATTAATATATCTAATACTTCTTTTCTTTGAGGTTCTTTAGACATAAAATAATAACCAGGGCTTTCTATTTTGCCCCTTAAATCAGAGTTTAAAAGTAAATATGATTTAATATCTAATCGATAATCATCAAGTTTAACAACCAACATATCGGTAATAGCCAAAGACAAATTAGCTTGAATAACACTTTGTGTATTTTTGTTTAAAAATAAATCTATTTCTACCAGTTCTCTCTTTTGATAATTGTTCTTTGAAAAAGTAATATCTACTTTGGTTTTATCCTCATGATCTTCTACAAATACCAAACGCTCGCACCAGGGTTTTTCATCCTTCCCCAACAATGTAAATTGAACGATTCCCTGTTTAAATATTGATTTTGGGATATTAATTGTTGATGCTTTTTCAGGACCAATTATTTTTGCTCTTCCCACAATTTTTTCTTTCTGCTGACCTAACAATAATAAGTTGTTTACACCCTCATCTAATGACGATTGTATAATTATTTGATAATGGTCTGGCAGATCCTCAACCTGCATGGTAATCCCTTTATTTAAGGCTTTTGGCAAATCATAAAAGTAATCTTGATCGGCGTATTTGATATGTGCCTTATATGTTTTATTCCTTTCAGGCATAAACAGAACTCTCCCTAAACCAAATTTAGAAGTTTTAAACTTAACTATTTCATTTTTATTCTCATCGATAATAGCACCGGTTACATCAATTCCTTTTCCATTTACACCAAGTACTTTAAAACCCAAACGATTAGAACAAGTATTTACAATAGTACCTCCCTCAGGGAAAAATTGCAAATCGGGTTTCACATTTCTTCCATCAGTCCTTAAATTATTTCCATTTTCTCTTGTTAATGCCTCATCCATACTTAAAGATTGTACATAAATCTCTTTTCTAAAAAATGATTGATTACCAAAATTTCGCAAATAATTTGTATACGCTCGTATAAGATAGGAACCGGTTATTAATTTTTCTGACAAACGGAATTCTCCTGCTCCACCACCTTCTTCTGTTTTAATGGTTCGAGTATCTACTATTTTATTGTTTGGATCAATAAGGTCAACATAAACAATCTTGCTTAAGGAATTAGACTGAAGTGTGTATCCATCAACCAAGTATACCTTGAACCAAATATCATCACCCGAAGTATAGAAAGATTTATCTAAATGCAAATAAACCTTCTCTTTTGGTTCAATATTACTACTAAATTTATTTTTGGAGTGATTTTTTTTAAACGAGGTATTAATATTAATAAAAGATGTAAACAGTATAGTTATAGTAACAAGTAATATTTTTAATAAGAGATTATTTGAGATAATCTGTGAATTTGTATTATGATTTTTCATTCATTCTAGTTTAATAAATTCTATCTGAGATGGTTTATAATAAAAAATCTAAAGGCAATGTATCTCCCATTCTTTGACTACCCATTTCACCACCAAATCTAACCTTGTCAACTGGAGAATAATTTCCAAAATCATCAATATAAAACATACCAGCCAAACTTTCTATGGAAGATTCCTTTCCGTTTTTATACTTTATATAAAGCTTCCTTCTTAATTTTACTTTAACACTATTTAGATTGCCCGTTGGAAAAACTGAAATATACTTTTTTGGATCTACTTTCGTATTTTCTAGATAGATTGAATACCCTTCTTTTTCTAATTGATTAGTTGATAAAGCCCTCATAAAATGCAAAGTAGACCCTAAATAGGTTTTTTTTCGTATATCTTTTATGATCGTATTAGGATTCTTTTGAAGTGACTGGAAAAAACTATTTCCTGAATAGGAAATATATGCTAAATTTAAATGCTTTTTATTTTTACTTACATGTGAATAATTCACTTCAAAATGTTGTAATTCAACTAAAATAAGATACTTTAAATTTTCATTTCTTATGTAAACAGGGCCTTTAGCCTTAGCTGTTAGTTTTTTTGTTTTTTTATTATACTTTAGTAAAATATCATCTTCATTTAATAGCTTACATGCCTTGCCATTTTTCGATTCTCCTAAATAATGCTTTTTAAATTCTTTAAGTTTTAAATCTTTTGACCAGTCATCATTTGGATCAATAGTTATTTCATTTAATACAATACTTGATTCATATAGATAAATTTTGAGTTTTGTATTCTTGGAATAATTTTCATTTATTGATGTTTGATATCCAACAAAGGAAACTACAAGTGGTGTTTTTAATTCTTTATGATATTCAATGGTAAATTCTCCATTAGAATCGGATGTAGTACCAATCGTTGTGTTGTCAAAATACACAGAAGCACCTTCTAAAGGTTTTTCGGTAATTCCATCAAATACAACACCTGATATGTTTTGAGAAAAAATAGTACTTATAAAAAATAAAAAAATAAATATTAATTCATTTTTAAATAGCAACATGTATTACATTTTTAAGATAAGATTAATAATATGGTTTTAGAATCTTTATTTTAAGGCATTACTAAAGTAGGCTATTTTTTTCATCAGACAAAATATATAACTAAATTATTAGTTTAAACTAATTGTTTAGTTATATTTGTAATATAAAACTAAAAACTTAGTTAAAAAATGAAAAAACAATTAACAAAAGCAGAAGAGCAGTTTATGCAAGTTTTGTGGAACTTGGAAGAAGCTTCAGTAAAAGAAATAATAGAACAGTTACCAGAGCCAAAACCAGCATATAACACAGTTTCAACTATCATTAGAATTTTAGAAACCAAAAATATTGTTGCCCACAAACCAAAAGGAAGAGGATATATTTATTATCCGCTGATCAAAAAGACCGATTATACCAACCAGAGTTTACACAAATTAATGGATGGTTATTTTGGAGGTTCATTTAAAAGTATGGTATCGTTTTTTGTAAAGAAAAATGATATTGACATCAATGAACTGGAAAGTATAATGACTGAAATCAATAAATCTAAAAAATCATGATCAATTACATTATTCAGGTATTGCTATTTCAAACTGTTTTTTTAGCAGTTTACGATCTAATATTAAAAAAGGAAACCTTTTTTCAGTGGAATAGGGCATATTTGATCGTCACTTCTATTTTGGCTTATATTATTCCATTGATCAGGTTTACAAGTGCTTCTGAAAGCATACCACAGGAATACAGAATTATGCTACCGGAAGTAATGCTTTCGCCGGAAACATTTATCGAAAAACAAGTGGAAAGTTCGGCTATATTATTTAGTGGAATGCAATGGGTTTTTATTATTGGTGTGGTTATAGCAGGTTTACTATTTGCAAGCAAACTCTATCAGATATTTAAACTGATTCGTCAAAACAGCAAAGAAAAAAATAAGGATTATCATCTGGTTCTTTTGCCAAGCCAGCATACTGCATTTTCTTTTTTCCATTATATCTTTTTAGGGAAGACTGCCCATCAAAAAGAAGAGATCATCCAACATGAATTAATTCATGTAAAACAAAAACACAGCATCGACTTGTTATTCTTTGAGGCACAAAAGATCCTTTTATGGTTTAATCCATATAGCTATTTGTATCAAAACAGAATAGCAGAAATTCATGAATTTATTGCCGATGCAAAAACAGTACATAAAAAAGAGAAAAGTACTTTTTACCAGACTCTTTTGGCCGAGACTTTTAAGGTTGACAAGCTGGCATTTGTCAATGCATTTAATAAACAATCTATCATTAAAAAACGAATTATTATGTTTAGTAAAGAGAAATCAAAAGAAATTTTAAAATTTAAATATGTATTGATGATTCCTGTATTGATGGGAATGCTACTCTATACATCATGTGAAAATACAGAACCAGATAAAGCTTTATCAAAAATAAATCAAAAAAGGTTTATAAAATTTATAACCGAAGGATATACTAAAAATGATGGCACTCATATTGAAAAAAGAGTTGTTCAAACAGAAATAGAAGGGTATTTTGATTTGTATAATGGACTCAATCCTGGAGGAAATGAAATATCCATTTCAGACTTAACTAATGAAGAAAAAGCAGAATACTTGGAAAGTATCATGATGCGTAAGGACAAAAGTGCTACAGATTTAAAAATAATTGAATTTGAAAATGGAAATAGAATGATT
>DAOVTC010000149.1 GCA_030633285.1 Flavobacteriaceae bacterium | reverse complement strand
CTTCTCTTTAGCAAAGAATAATGAATTACAAAATGCAGGAATGATTACTGATGCTGTTTGGGATGATTTTGATAATGACGGTGTAAAAGATCTAATTGTTATTGGCGAATGGATGCAACCTAAATTCTTTAAAAATCAAAATGGAACTCTCGTTAAAGTTGACCTTTTAAATCAAAAACTAAATGGTTTATGGAGGAGTATTATTCCTTTTGATATTGATAATGATGGAGATATTGATTATTTATTAGGAAATTGGGGAACTAACACCAAATTTAAGGCATCAAATAAATATCCACTAAAAATGTATTATGCTGATTTTGATCTAAATGGAAATACTGAAACTATAATAACTATAGAAAAAAACGGCAACTACTATCCTTTTTTAGGTTTAGATGAACTTTCCGGACAACTAGTAGGTCTTAGAAAAAAATTCAATACGTATAGGGATTATGCCGGAAAAACCATGGAGGAAGTATTTGATAAAAAAAGTCTCGAAAGTGCTAAACTATTTGAAGTAAATGAACTCCAATCAGGTTATCTTGAAAATAAAAAAGGTCAATTTAATTTTGTTCCTTTTAAATCGGAATTACAAATATCACCTATAACCTGTTTTTTAAATTATGATTTTGATAATGATGGTAAAACCGAAATTTTAGCAGCAGGAAATTATTTTGGTGTCATACCATTTCATGGTAGATTCGACTCATTTTCAGGTGCATTGATAAAAGATAAAAATGAAATAATTTCAGGATATCAATTAGGATTAGATTTTGCGCAAAAATCAATTAGACATCTAAATATAATAAGCTTAAATAGCAAACCCTATTTACTGGTTACTATTAATGATGATATGGCTCAAGTTTATAAATTAAAAAAATAAGTTTTAGAATGAATAAAAATCAATTAGCAGTAATATTAGCAATTATACTTTTAGTTTCTTGTAATAAAAAAGAAGAACCCATAGTAATAACAGCTTCTGATTTTCATAAATCAATAGATAAAATTGGAGTTATTATGGTTCATGATATATTTTCACCTCCTGTAGCTAGTAGGGTTTTTGCCTACCCAAACATTGCTGCTTATGAAATTATAGCTCAACAAAATGAAAATTATTTATCTCTAGAAAGTCAACTTACTGATCTTAGTGCAATACCAAAAGCAGATATCTCAAAACCTATCAATTATAAATTGGCTGCATTGATTGCACACATTGATCTTAGCAGACAGTTAATTTTTTCTGAAAAAATAATTGATACTTACAGAGATAGTCTTTATCAGGTTTGGAAATCTAAAAATATTTCGGAGTTTATTGCCTCTAAAGAATATGGTTTAGAAGTAGCCAATTTTATTAGTGTTTGGATGAATAAAGATAATTACAATCAAACCCGAACCATGCCAAAGTTTACTATTATTTCAGATGACCCTTCCAGATGGCAACCAACACCACCAGCATATATGGATGGATTAGAACCTCATTGGGATAAAATACGTCCTTTTGTAATTAATTCAGCTGATCAGTTTAAACCAGTACCTCCTCCTCCATTTTCTATGGAGAAAGAGACACTATTTTACAAAGAATTAAAAGAAGTATATGATATAAGTTTAGATCTTTTAGCACAAGGTGACGAATGTGAGGAAATTCAAATTGCAAAATTTTGGGATTGTAATCCATATCTTACTGTTTCACGTGGTCATTTAATGTTTGCCATTAAGAAAATCACTCCCGGAGCACATTGGATTGGAATCTGCCAAGTAGCATGTAAAAAAGCGGATTATGATTTTGACAATACGGTATATGCTTACACCAAAACTTCTATTGCAATTGCAGATGCATTTATAAGTTGTTGGGATGAAAAATATCGCAGTAATCTAATTAGGCCAGAAACTTTGATCAATGAACATTTTGACAATAATTGGAAACCCGTTTTACAAACACCTCCATTTCCAGAATACACTAGTGGTCATTCTGTTGCTTCTGGAGCTGCTGGCATTGCTTTAACAAATATTTTTGGTGATAACTTTGCTTTTGATGATGATGTGGAAGTGCCTTACGGTTTACCAATAAGAAGCTTTACTTCATTTAATCAGGCATCAGATGAAGCTGCCATTAGTAGAATGTATGGTGGTATTCATTATCGGGCTGCTGTAGAAGTTGGCGTAAAACAAGGAAGGGATCTTGGTTATTTTGTTATTAATAATCTTAAGATGACAAAATAATATTAATCTTACTAAAAATATAAAACTTGAAAAAAATCACTTCAATTATAGGAATTATACTTATAGGTTTGTTACTATGGTATATGTTCATTAAACCATATGATTATTTAGTTACTTTAGAAGCTAAAACCTCTCCTGGAGCCATCAATCAAACTATAAAAACTTGGAGTATTTCTTTAGATAATTCTACTATTATTGAGCAAACTGATATCAAAAATTTAAAACAAAAAATAAAATTTAATGATTCAACTTACATATATGAATGGAATATAACTACCATTAATGATTCTATTTCAAAAATAAAAGTATTTATAAAAGATGTGAATTATAGTTTAAAAAATAAAATTACAATTCCTTTCAGTAAAACTGATTTTGAAAAAAGAACAAAAAATGCACTGATGGACTTTAATAAAAAACTTAGTGAGCATATAAAAAAATTCAAAGTAACCATTAAAGGTGAAAGTAAATTAAAATCTACTTATTGTGCTTATGTGCCTCTTAAAAGTACGCAAATGGGAAAAGCATTAGGTATGATGAAAAATTATTCCCTATTAAGTACAATACTTGTTGAAAATAACGTTGAACTAAATGGCAAACCTTTTATTGAAATTACACATTGGGATATGAATAAAGATAGTATTAATTTTAATTTTTGTTATCCAATAATAAAGAATGACTCACTACCTATACATAAATTAATTAAATACAAACTACTTGAAGATAAAAATGCATTAAAAGCTATTTATAATGGGAATTACATTACTTCAGACAGAGCTTGGTATGTTTTAATAGATTATGCAAAAAAGAAAAATATTAAAATAGAAAAAAAACCTATTGAAATATTTTACAACAATCCCAACATGGGTGGAAATGAGCTTAATTGGAAAACTGAAATTTATTTACCTATAAAATAAGGTTTAGTATTTATTTTTATTAAAATCCATCAGAAGTAATTTGAAATATTTACTTTAATTTTAATCAATGAGTATTTTTATCATATTATAGTCCTTTTTGGTTACCCAGTTTTGTGAAATTACACGTACATACAACCTGATTAGAAATTCTCTGACTCAAATTCATGGACGTTAATCGATTGATCCTTTTGTTGAGACATTTTTTACAATTGGAAAATAGGCCTAAATCCCAAATATCGGCAAAAACACGTCCAGCATGTAATCCGATACCATATTCTAAAACTGTTTCCAAAGAGTAGATGTTAGGTAAACTAAAATCTCCATTTTCCATTAATTTTTCCATGGTGCCATTACCTGCTCTTACCGGAATAACCGTACAGCACTCAACCCCAAGGTTAAAAGCAAAATCAATGGATCGTTTTGCCCAATACACTCCTTCTGATTCATTTAAAAAGGGAGGTCTGAGCAGAACAAAAGCTCTTGTTCTGATTTTATTCTTTGTCAGGAAAGTAGTGGCTTGACTAAAATCCTCCAAAGTCATCTGTTTGTTAAGTTTTTTAAGAATTTCTGGGTGAACAATTTCCAGCCCCATTGCTATTTCAAGTTTAGGCTTGAGCATATCCCTGAATCGGATGCATTTATCATTGATCAATTTAGGGTGACTTTCAACAACAACAGTGTCAAATTCATCTAAAAAAGAAGCAATTCGTTTAT
>DAOVTC010000008.1 GCA_030633285.1 Flavobacteriaceae bacterium | reverse complement strand
TTTTCCTCTTACAAAATTTAAATAAAAATTAGGAGTATCAAAATTAAATGTCCCGTAGTTATAAACTCTATCAATTTTATTTGGAATATCAAGTACTCTGAAAGCACTATGGCCAAAAGTTGCGTATAATTCTTCATGACCAGGTCCACAAGTAATAACACTTACTTCAGCTTGAGGCGACAATTGAATATTTTGTGTTTTACCTATAAAAGGGATTAAGAAGAATAGAATATATAGTTTTTTCAAAGTATTAAATTTTATCTGTGTAATCTGAGAGCAAGTTATATTTTTCATACAGATAACACAAATTTACATAGATTTTTTAAAGATTATTGACTATTCTTTTTATGAAAAGAGGATCCGAATTAAAGTTAATTAACAATCCTAATTTTAAATTACTAACACGAAGATATGTTAATAATTGTTTGTAATGTACATTTGCAATATGTTCAATAGATTTTATTTCTAGTATAACTTTGTTTTCTACAATAATGTCTGCTCTAAAGCCATTATCCATTTTAAGGTTTTCCCAAATAACAGGTAATGCTTTTTGTCTTGTGAATTTTAAATTAGCTTTTGATAATTCGAAAGCTAATATTTCTTCATAAACGGATTCATACAAACCAGATCCGAGTTTGTTGTAAATATAAAATAATATCCCACGGACTTTATAAGAAATTTCATTTTCAGTCATATTGTTAACTTTTAAAAAAATTATTTCTTATTAGTATGATAGGAATATTTTAGTAAACATTAATAATATAATCTTGTCTGTGTTTCTAGCGATAATGTTTTTATTTTTTCACGCAGATAACGCAAATTTTCGGAGAATTATGGTTTATTTTATTAAAAGGAAATTATTAGCGTTATTAGCGTGTTTTTTGATCTGTGATATCTGCGAGAACCCTACCTAAAATAACTAAAATCAATTTTAACTGAAAATATATTTGAATATAAAGTACCACTTGCGCCGCCTATATTTGCTAAAGCATAATCTACTTGAATACCTTTGTATCGAAAACCAACTCCGAAATTGGGTTCAATGGATAAACTTTCACTTCCATCAAAATCGGTAAAATTTTGAAAATTATTTACTCCGGCTCTTAAATAAACCAAATCAATATAATCAATTTGGAATCCGATTGCCGGGTCAATACTTAAAAATGAAGTAGAAATAATATCATTTGTTTCTGAAAACCGCATATTGATATCAAATTCGGCAAGGATTTTAAAATCTCTAAATATATGAAACGATTTTGCTACACCTAATTGAGCTTTTGGTTTTGTAAGCTCTAAAGTCTCAGGTGATTCTTGATTTTCACCCGGAATAGCATTTTTTATTTTATCATACTCATCTTGGTCAATACTCCAAGCATTAAAAGTTGTAGTTATATCACGAAGCATTAATCCAAATTTCCATTCGCTATCAGTTTGAAATTGTAAAGCAGCATCTAAACCAAAGCCCCATGAAGATGCAAAATCACCAATTTTTCTATGTACAATTTTAGCATTTAATCCTACATTTAATCCATTTAATGGTAATTTTCTGGCGTAGGCTACATTAAAAGCGTAATCAGCTGCTGAAAACAAACTAATATTATTATAATTAATATTTCCCTGACTATCAATTAATTCTGTTGTGTTTAAAATATCATCAACTCCAAATCTAATCAAAGCAACAGCAAAAGTACTTTCATCATTTATTGGTTTTGCAAAACTGGCATAATCATATTTGCCTATTCCCTGAAAATATTCAGCATGCATTAATGCTCCTTGAAAGTCATCTACTGATACTAAACCTGCAGGATTCCAATAAATTGAATTTACATCATTAGTAGATGCAATTACCGCTTTTCCCATTCCAAAAGCAGCAGCATCTACTCCTAAATTTAAAAATTCATTAGAAAAGCTTCTAAAAGCTTGACCAAATGAAAATTGAGAAATAATAAAAAATATAATTGTGTATTTATTCAATTTCAAATGCTTGATTTGTGCAAATATACTTAAACAGTTTTATTTATAAATTAATGAAACTTTTATTTACCCTAATATTAATTTTTAAGAAATTGGGCTATACGATTTTCTAACCATAAACCATTTTCTGAAGAAAAGTTTGAATTAAATCCAACATGACCACCATATTTGGTGATTTCTAAGTTAAAATGATTATTCTCTCGGGCTTCTTTTAAAGGAAAACATGATTCTGATAAAAAAGGATCATCAAAAGAGGTAATTAATAAAGTAGGAATTTTAATATTTGGAATAAATTGTTTGCTACTACTTTTTTTCCAGTACTCATTGGCATCTTTAAACCCATGGGCCGGAGCTGTATACAAATTATCAAAATCATAAAAATTTCTAGCATTTTCAATACTTTTTTTGTTTAAGAATGAATTGGGAAATTGTTGTAATTTTATTAATGTTTTTTGCTTAAGAGATATTAAAAATCGTTGCATATACATAGCATTCCAAAATTTTGAGATAGCTTTTGATGATTCTTTTAAATCGCATGGAACCGATATTGTTACAGCAGATTTAATTTTTGCAGATAAATTATTACCGTTTTCACCTAGATATTTTAAGGTGATATTTCCGCCTAGACTATATCCTATGATATGAATTTCATTATAACTGTATTGGTTTTCCAAAAATGAAATAACATGCGCTAAGTCATCAGTTTTACCACTGTGATAGGAACTTAATAATCTATTTGGTTCACCACTGCAACCTCTTAAATTTAGAGCAACAATATCAATTTGATTTGAATTTAAAACTTTGGTTAAGGATTTTATATAGTTTGAATTAGAGCTACCTTCTAATCCATGAATTAAGATGGCAATTTTATGAGAATTAACCATTGAAAAATCTAGATCTAAAAAATCACCATCATTAGTTTCTAATCGTTTTCTTTGAAACTTTACTTCATAGTGACTAAATATAGTTCGGTAAACCGTATTGAAATGTTTACTTTTAAATAATAATTGTGGTTTATATGTAGAATTATTTAATACTGCCATTTTATTTTTTCAAATATATTTTTAATATTTGAATTATGAAAATGAGCATCAAATTAATTGTAAATTAAAAGATTAGGATAAAAAGATTCCATAGAGAAATAATATCCCATCATTGATGTTTTAGCTGTTTCTAAAAATGTGCCTTTTCTTGGACCTGATATAGCTTCACCAAACAGATTCCAATTATTCCCTTCATTGTCTGATAATATTAGCTCTGTATCTTTAAAATTATAAGTAAATTCTAAATTATTTGTTTTATCATTTATCTCAAAAGAAATTATAAAATCTTGATTTCCAATAATAATATATTCTTTATTTTGAAAAGTGTCTGTAATAATTTTCCCGTTTCCAAAGTCATTGAAACGGTAAATTTTAGCTTGATTATTATATATTATTGCATGAACACGTTCTTTTGCGGGGATATTATTCTTTAAAGGATCAATAGGGAAAATAAAATATTGATTGTCAGTTTTATAGTCACCATAAGGGTAATTATTATAATTTCTTTGGTGTCCGGTTTTGGTGCTTACAAGTTTTGTTTGCTTGTATAGTTTTCTCCATAAGCCCCATTTCATTTCTGGTAAAACAATAATAATTGGATTTTCACCGATAAGTTTACCATTTACACATTGCAGTTTTAATTGAGACCAATTACTATCAGTAGCTCTATCATAGGGTATTATATTGTTTTTGTATAATAATCCAGACACACCAAAAGTAGTTTTAGTATTATTGAAATTTCTATCCCAACCAACAGCTGTCCCGGTAAGGGGACAATATATAATTGCCAATGATAGATTATCAATATCAGTATTAATAATTTCATGCCAATCTAATATTTTATGAGGAAAGGCAACGACTTGATCACCAAATTTTAGACCAATAACCAAGTCTTCATCAGATAGATAATCATTTTCAGCTTGTGTTATTAATGTTGGATTATCCAATGCAGGGATACCATCTTTGCCCGGACCTCCATCAAAAACTAAATCTTTATCAATAAGCCATGAATTAGTATTGTTATTATCATCATTATCATCGGTGATGGCGTTATCAACATTATCAGAAATACTTGAACTGCTTTCAGAGCAAGAGTATATTAATAAGGTGCTGAAAATTAGCAATATGAATATATTTTTCATGACTATTATTTTAGGTTTAAAAAATCATTTTTTTGTTTATCTATTGTATAAAATAAACCAGTAGTAATTCTATATGTTGGAGTTAATTGTGTTCCATCTACATAACTATAAACAGGAATTTCAAATTTTGTTTGGAAGTTTAATTTTGTAGTTATACGAATATCAATACCAGTAATAAGCATAAGCCATTCACCACCTGTATTATCTAAAAGTGAGTCTCCAATTTCATCTTGTATTGCTTTTCGATATTTAAAGCTTAAGTTAGGATTAATTAGTGTTTTAAATAAGAAAAACTGATCAGTATAATTAATAAAAGCTTGGAATTCAGGTCCAAACCTATATGTTGTTAAGTTATTTAAATATTTATTATTAGTTCCTGTATGTCTATATATGGTTGTTACTGAAAACGAAGCAGATGGTCTAAATGAGAAGTTTTGTAAGTATGATGACCAAAAAATAATGTCCCAAGCACCACTTCCCGGCTGTAAATCAGCATTAAGAAGAATACCTTGTTTAGACTTTTTATCTGTTGCTCCAATAGGAATTTTTGCTCCTAAACCAACTCTTAAGGTATTATTCTTATCAAAAAGTTGATTAAAATTATATTTTAAAAGTAAGACACCGTCACCAACCCCATTTGTTTCATCTATATTAACGTTTCCAAATTGAGTAATTTTTCTTGTTTGATTCACATAAGTTAAGAGCAATTCAACGGAAAGGTTATTTGTTATAGTATACCCAGTATTGAATAAAAAAGATTGAGTTGTTCTTAATCTTGCATCATCATCTAATACATCTTTTCCACTTTGTAACGTGTTTAAATTATTATAGTCATAACTCATTCCAAATTGTAAAGTTCCTTTATTTGCAGAAGGCAAACCAATACTATTGGATAAAGGAATTCCACCTGAGCAACAAGTTTGTGAATACAAACTGTAATCTATAAATACGCCTAGCATAACTAAAATATAAAACTTTGACATTTACAAATTTTATTTTTAATTATGTCGATTATAAAAGTTATAACTTACATTAATACTATAAAAGCTTATGACATTACTTTTCTTTCGATCTTTGTAATAAGTTCTCTGGAATAGATTTTTTAGTCTTGGCACCTAATTTTTTAAGGTTTTCAATTTTACTGATTAGGTTTCCTCTTCCGGTACTTAATTTATTCATGGCAGACTGATAGCCATCTTGTGAAGTTTGTATAGATTTCCCAATTTTAATTAAATCTTGTAATAAACCTTCAAATTTATCATATAGTAAACCACTTTCTTTAGCTATTTCAATTACATTTCGTTTTTGATCTTCTTGTTTCCAAATGGACGCAACGGTGGTTAGAGTAGCTAGTAGGGTTGAAGTAGAAACCAATACAACATTTTTATCTAGTGCATCTAAATAAATATTTTTTTCTTCTTGTAAAGCAATCATTAATGCGGGTTCAATGGGTACAAACATTAAAACATAGTCAGGAGTGTTAATACCGTATAGATCAGAATATCTTTTTTCTCCCAATTCTTTATAATGTTTACGAATACTAGTGATATGTTTTTTTAATGCAACTTTTTCATCTAATTCATTTTCTGTATTAAAATAACTTTCATAACCTGTTAATGATACTTTTGAATCGATAATTAAATGTTTATTATCTGGTAAATTGATAATAAAATCCGGTTTTTTTAAGTTGCCATCATCATCTCTTAAGCCACCTTGTGTGGTATAATGAATTTCTTTGGTTAAGCCTGATTTTTCAAGTAAAATTTCTAATTGGTATTCACCCCAATCACCTTGTTTTTTTGAATCACCTTTTAAAGCTTTGGTTAAATTAACAGCTTCTTTACTCATTTGTTCATTTAAATCCTTTAAGCCTAAGATTTGTTGTCGAAGCGCAGCATGTCTATCGATACTATCTTTATGGGTTTCTTCAACTTTTTTCTCAAAAGAAGATATTTTTTCTTGTAGAGGAGTTAAAATTTGTGTGATATTTTCTTTATTTTTTGCAGTAAATTTCTCAGACTTTTCTTCAAGAATTTTATTTGCTAAAATTTCAAAGTCTTTTGTAAACTTTTCTTGTAATTCTTCTACTTCCGATTTTTGATCTTTTAATTTAGTGTTTAAATTATTAATTTCTGAAACTTTTCTAGTCAACTCAATATTGATATTTTCTTTATCACTTCTAATAGAATCAATATTTTTTTGTAATTCTGAAATAGAATTTTCTTTTTCTATTTTTTCATTAATAAGCGCATTGGTTTTTTCATTTAAAGCTGAAGTTTCTTTTTCAAATTTAAGTTTGATAAAAAAATAAGTCAATATAATTCCAATAATTAGGGTTAAGATAGGTAGGATATAAATTAAATTGTCTTGCATAATTTTTAATTAAAAGTGATTAATTGATATCCTTTACTTTGATATTCAACTAAAGCAGTTAAAGCAGATAAAGATAATGCTACATTTTTTGATAAATCACTTCTTTCATAACCTTTATGTGCAAATGATTGCCCGCAAACATAAACTTTAACGTTAGCTTTATCAAGAGCTTTTATGAGTTTAGTATTCGGGTTATTCATTTTGAATTCTCTTTGAAAAGCCTTATCAGAAATGACATTTTTGGTTGCTGCACCATGTAAAACTAGAACAATATCTAAATTTTGAACTCTAATGTTATTTTGAGCATGCATATTTAAGAAACGTGCAACAGTATTAATAGAAGCATTTTGTTTTTTAGTATTTTTACTATCCGTATAGACGTCAAAAATAATTTTGTATTTTTTGTTTTTATCTAATAATAAATCTGGATTTTTAATTTTGTAAACTTGTCCAAAATCTTTAATTATAGGTCCTTTCGTAGTTTTATTTTCTTGACTATAAAAAATTGTTATGTAAAGAACTGCAAAACAAAATGAAATATATTTTTTCATGAATAGTATTTAAATGGTTTATTTTACGATATTACAAAAATATTAATAATTTGAACTTTAGAATCCGTAATTCATGAAATATATTTCAAAATTTATTTTGTACACTTTGATGGGGTGGAAAATTGTAGGGTCTTATCCTAAAGATTTAAAAAAATTTATCATTGTAGGGGCTCCTCATACTTCAAATATAGATTTTGTTCTTGGAGCACTAATGAAATATATTACAGGTTTGCCAATAAATTTTATAGGCAAGCATTCTTTATTTAAACCACCATTTGGTTTTATTTTTAAGGCCTTAGGAGGAACTCCGGTTGACAGAAGTAAAAGTGTAAATATGGTGCAAGCAATCATTAATGTTTTTAATGAAAAAGAAGAATTTATTTTAGCCATTTCTCCAGAAGGGACAAGAAAAAAAACAGAAAAGTGGAAAACAGGGTTTTATCATATTGCGAAGGGAGCTAATGTTCCTATTATATTTAATACTTTTAATTTTGAAAAAAAGCAATATTTTATTTCAAAACCTTATTATTTAACAGGAAACAAGGAAAAGGATTTTCTATATTTTCATAATTTTTATAAAGATATAAAAGGAAAGTATCCTGATCAATTTGAAATAAACTTTCATAAGTATATATAAATCAAAAACCACCAAAATATATTTTGGTGGTTTTTTTGATAGAATGATTACAAATAGTTTAAATTAACCTTTATAAAATGGTAATTTTACTATGGTTGCAGGTACTGCTTTATTACGAATTTGAATAAATATTTTGGCACCTAATTTGGTGTGTCCTTTGTTCACATAACCCATACCAATTCCCTTTTTCAAACTAGGACTCATTGTTCCGGAGGTAACAATTCCAATTTTATTACCATTTTCATCGACAATTTCATAATCATGTCGAGGAATACCTTTAACATCTAATTCAAAAGCTTTTAATCTGCGAAAAACACCTTCTTCCTTTTGTATTAAAAGGTTTTCAGAATTTATAAATTCTTTGCTAAACTTGGTTATCCAACCCAAACCTGCTTCTATTGGAGAAGTGGTATCATTAATGTCATTTCCATAGAGGCAGTAACCCATTTCTAATCGTAAAGTATCTCTTGCTGCCAAACCGATTGGTTTTATACCATAATTTGCTCCAGCTTCAAAAACTTTGAGCCATATTTGTTCTACTTCTTCATTTTTGCAATAAATTTCAAAACCACCGCTACCTGTATAACCTGTTGCAGAAATAATTACATTTTCAATTCCTGCAAAGTCGCCTACTTTAAATTTATAAAACGGAATTTCTGCCAAATCAATCGAAGTGATACTTTGCATAGCTTCAATAGCTTTAGGGCCTTGAATTGCCAATAATGAATATGCTTCTGATATATTTTTCATCTCTGCATTTACATCATTATGAGTGCTGATCCAGTTCCAATCTTTTTCAATATTTGATGCATTAACTACCAACAAATAAGTATACTCCTTTACACGGTAAACAATTAAATCATCAACAATACCACCTTGATCATTTGGCATACAACTATATTGTGCATCATTAATTTCTAATTTTGAAGCATCATTAGAAGTTACTTTTTGTATTAAAGCTAATGCATTTTTTCCCTCAATCAAAAATTCTCCCATATGGGAAACATCAAAAACTCCAACACTTTTTCTTACAGTTTCATGTTCTATATTGATACCTTCGTATTGTACCGGCATGTTATATCCTGCAAAAGGAACCATTTTAGCACCTTGAGCTTCGTGTATTTTTTTTAAAGTTATTTCTTTCATTAGTTTATTATTTATTTTGAGAAGTACAAAATTAGGTAATACTTAATTTATTTTTTGATTTTCGATATAAAAGTTTTTATCGATATAAAAGGTTGAATTTTTATTAGTATTTCTTATTGTTTTCCATTTTTTAGTTGGATAAATCCATCTTTCTTTATTATCTACAAATACTTTTAAAGGAATTTGAAAGTCATTTACAATGTTGTTATATCTGTATTTAATAGTTGAATTTTCTATTTTATATTCTAAAACCGGAATTTTTATGGTTCTTAAATATTGATTGAAAAAAGCATTTAAATCTAAATTGGATTGTTGACTTAAATAATTTTCAATTTGTTGGGTAGTAACTGTTTGGTGATAAAATTCTTTGTTTATTCCTCTTAAAATAGATCTAAATTTTTCATCATCATTAATTAATTGCCTTAATGTATGAATCATAGCTGCACCTTTTGCATACATATCACCTGAACCTTTATTGTTTATATTGTAATTACCAATAATTGGTTTGTCATTTTGAATCCTATTTCTAAATCCAATTAAATATTCATTTCCTGCTTTTGATCCAAAATGATAATCCAAATACAATACTTCACTATAAGTTGTAAAACCTTCATGTATCCACATGTCAGCTATATCTTTATAAGTAATGTTATTGGCAAACCACTCATGTCCTGATTCATGAATAATGATAAAATCAAATTTTAAACCCCAACCTGTGCTGCTCAAATCATTGCCTAAATAACCGTTTTTATATCCATTGCCATAAGTTACAGAACTCTGATGTTCCATGCCTAAATATGGCACTTCAACTAATTTATAGCTGTCTTCATAAAAAGGGTATGGCCCGAACCAATGTTCAAAAGCTTCTAACATTTTTGAAACCTGTTGGAATTGAATTTTTGCTTTTTCAAGATTTTGAGGTAAAACATAATAATCACAATCTAAAGGTCCTTTTTCACCTGGGTATATTTCAGAGAAGTGACTATAATTTGCAATATTTATATTTATTCCATAATTACTTATAGGATTAATCACTTCCCAATGGTATGTATTGGTACTATCCTGATTTTGAATAACTTTTTTTAATTTTCCGTTAGAGACACCCATTAAACCTTTAGGAGGAGTAATTATTATGGTAACACCATTATCAGGTTCATCATACAAATGATCTTTACATGGCCACCAAATACTTGCACCAATTCCTTGACAAGAAGTTGCAATAAAGTTATTTATTAGAACTTTTTTTTGTTTATTTGTTGATATACTATCTAAAGGGTTTTGCACTCTTTTCCAAGTAAACCCTCCATCCCAAGGTGGATTTTTAGCTTCTATTGGTTTTCCATTAAAAACAATAGTAATTTCATTTTTATCACCAGTTTTTTGACTTTCATATAAATCAATAAAATAAGCACTACCTTCTTTTGTATAACTTAAATCTTTTCCATTTTGGGTTGCTTTTATGATTTGCATAGGGCTTTGTAAATCAATTTGCATGACTTGATAATTTTTTAAAACCTCATATTCAATTGTGTTTGAACCAGAAATATATTTGTTTTTAGCATCAATTTTGACCTGTAAATCATAATGTAATAAATTCCACCATACTCTTTCTTTGGTTACAGAACCTCTTAAAGTATCTTGGCGAGTAAATTTTTGCTTTTGTGAAAAAACAGAAAAAGTACTTACAAATAATAAGAATATAAAAATTAGTCTTTTTTGCATTGAAAAAAATTTTAAACAAAGGTAATTATTCTAACTGTTCAATAAAAATGACTTCATATCATCATATGATTGAATTGCTTTAGCTTTTTTTGTTTTATTGATTACAGCTTTTATTTGCGGTGGAAGTTCAATCGTTTTATTAATAACTGGCTCTACCACATCTAAAAACTTGACAGGATGTGCGGTTTCTAAAAATATTCCTTGAATATTAGGTTGGTTATTTAAATATTTTTTTAGACCTAAATACCCAACTGCTCCGTGTGGATCAGCAATATAATTACTTTCATTATAGATATTTAGCATTACTTCCCTAGTTTCATAATCTGTAAAGGAGTAGGAGGTCAGGTCTTTTTTTAAAGCTTTAAAACTGTTGTTATAAATTTTTTGAATACGAATAAAATTACTAGGATTGCCAACGTCCATTGCATTTGAAATGGTTTGTATAGACTTCATTGGTTCATAAATACCTGTTTCCATATAGTTTGGTACTACGCGATTGGCATTGGTTGCAGCAACAAAATGAGAAATTGGTAAACCTAGTCGTTTAGCCATCATTCCTGCGCAAATATTACCATAATTACCACTAGGAATAGAAAACACCAGTTTTTTAGATTTATTTTTAAGCTGCTTGTATGCAAAAGCAAAGTAGAACATTTGAGGTAGCCAACGTGCAACATTGATAGAGTTTGCAGATGTTAATTGAATTTTATTGGTAATTTCATTATCTAAAAAAGCAGCTTTAACCATTTTTTGACAATCATCAAAAGTACCATCAACTTCTAAAGCTTTGATGTTTTTACCAAAAGTTGTCAATTGTTTTTCTTGTATTTCACTAACTTTTCCACTTGGATATAAAATGATAACATTCACTCCTTTAACTCCTAAAAATCCACTTGCAACTGCGCCTCCTGTATCGCCTGAAGTAGCAACTAATACTGTAATTTCAGTATTAATATTTTTATTAAAATAAGATAAACAACGAGCCATAAACCTTGCTCCAACATCTTTAAATGCCAAAGTTGGACCATGAAATAATTCCAAAGTATAAATATTATCTTCAAGTTCAATTAATGGAAAATCAAAGTTTAATGTATTTTTTATAATGTTTTTTAGCTCTTTTTCAGGAATTTCATCTCCAATAAATTGTTTTATTAACTCGAAAGCAATTTCGTGATTGGTATAATTTTCAATATTATCAAAAAATGCTTTAGATATAGGTGTGATATTTTCAGGAAAGTATAAACCTTTATCAGGAGCTATTCCTTTGACAACAGCTTCTTGAAAAGATACTTTTGGTGATTGATGGTTTAAACTGTAGAACATAGTTTGAAGTTTGAAGTTAGGAGCTGGAAGTTCTAATTGATTTTATTTTTAAAAGCTATCATCATATTCATCAAGTTGAACGAATCTAAATAAAGCTTATCAAATTCATTTTCTAAAATATAATTTCTTCTATTTGCTTTATGTAAACATGTGACTACTTCAGCAAGTGAACGAATAGAGTATCCAATAAATCTTCTATATTCTGGTCTAGATTGTTCGATAGAGCCTTCAGAAATATTTAAAGCTACAGAATCAACTGCTCGTAAAATTTGTGAAGAAAGGTTATAAACCTCCTTTTTTGGAAATTTATCTGTTAACAAATTAATATCTTCACCTAAATTCATTGCCTTTTGCCAAATGATTAAATTTTCAAATTTAAATTTCATAATATTTATTCTAATTTACAAACTTCTGGCTTCCAACTCCTAACTTCAAGCCTAATATTTATATTATTTTAA
>DAOVTC010000147.1 GCA_030633285.1 Flavobacteriaceae bacterium | reverse complement strand
ATAATGCCTTTTAAGATAATAATATACCATGTTGCAGGTATCACATTACTGATTACTTGTAAAATATTTGGCATACTGCTTATTGGAAAAATAAAACCGGATAACAAAATTACGGGAAGTAATAATCCCATTAAAGATAACATCATTGCAGTTTGTTGAGTCTCTGAAATGGTTGAAATTAGTATTCCTAAAGATAAAGCATTAATAATAAACAAAATACTTTCTGCCCCTAACAAGAATAAACTACCTTGAACAGGCATTTTAAAAATAAAAATACTCAGTAATATAATAATAACAGCATTGATTATGGATAAGAAAATATATGGTACGACCTTACCAATAATTACTTGAAATGGTTTTAATGGCGATACCAATAAAATTTCCATAGTACCTAGTTCTTTTTCTTTAGTGATTGAAATTGAGGTCATCATGGCAGAAACCAACATTAAAATAATAGTCATTACACCCGGAACAAACATAAAAACACTTTTTAATTCTTGGTTATAAACCATACGCGTTTCGGGAACAATTTGATAAGGAATCTTTATATTTTTATTGATTTCTTGTTGGTATTTTTGTAAAATTGAGCTTACAAAATTAGTTATATTATTTGCTGTATTAGGATCTGTAGCATCTGTTATTATTTGAACGGTAGCTTTATTTTCTTTGGTTAGTTTTTTGCTGAAAGCTTTTTCAAAGACCAAAACAGCTTTTACTTTTCCTTTTTTAAAAATAGTTTCAATTTCCGTTTCATTCTCTATCATTTGTTTTAAACTAAAATACTTTGAAGAAGAAATTTTGTTGGTAATCTCTTGAGTTGTAGCATCTTTTGATTTGTCTAAAATAGCTATATCAACATTGTTGATCTCATTAGTAATAGCAAATCCGAAAAGTAAAATTTGAACGATAGGCATACCGAAAAGGATAAACAATGTACGCTTATCTCTAAAGATATGGTAAAATTCTTTTTTTATAAATCCTATAAATCGTTTCATCCTCTTGCTAATTTTAAAAAAACGTCATTCATAGTCTCAACTTTAAATTGTTCCTTTAATTTTTTTGGTGTATCTAATGCTTCAATTTTTCCGTCAACCATTATAGATACACGGTCGCAATACTCAGCTTCATCCATATAATGTGTGGTAACAAAAACTGTAGTTCCGTTATTAGCAGTTTTATAGATCATTTCCCAAAATTGACGTCTGGTAATTGGATCAACACCACCAGTTGGTTCATCTAAAAATATAATTTTAGGATCGTGTAATAAGGCTACAGAAAATGCTAATTTTTGTTTCCAACCTAAAGGCAGAGAGCTTACGAGTTCATTAACAACATCTTGCAAACCTAATTCTTCAACTAATTGACATCTTTTCTCTTTGATTTGTTCTCGAGACAAGCCATAAATCCCACCAAAAAATGTAATATTTTCTTTTACTGTTAAATCATCATACAGAGCAAATTTCTGACTCATATAACCAATGTTTTTTTTGATCTCCTCCGGATCTTTGTAAACATCAAAATCTGCTACCGTTGCCTCTCCTGAAGTAGGAATTGAAATACCAATCAACATTTTCATAGCAGTTGTTTTACCGGCACCATTTGCTCCTAAAAAACCAAATATTTCACCTTTTTTAACTTCAAAGGTAATAGCATCTACAGCAGTAAAGTCTCCAAATATTTTGGTTAAACCTTTAGCTTTTATGACATTAATATTTTTCATTTACACCTATAATTCTTTTCCTTTGAAAGTAGCAACCGAATAACCAAATAAAGCAACGCCAATTACCATTGAAATTGCTCCTATCAATACCAAAACAGGAGGAACACCAAAAACTAGTTCAGTTAAAATTCCAATTGGCATTAACATACCTACAAGTAATAATATAGAAATGTATTTTTTTGATTTTTCCTTAATATTCATTTTAAGTAATAAATAACCTAGAATAATGTTTAGTAAAGCAAATAGATTTCCATGTACATGTGCCAATGTCGCTTCAAAATGTGCTCCATCATTGCTACCTTCAATCCAAGCAACTTTATTTGGAGCAAAATCTCTTAAATAAATTAATATAAAACCATAAGCCATAAATAATGACATTAATATTAGTCCTGTTGAAATGTTCTTCTTACCGTAATTCATAATAAATAATTTATAAATGTGTGTATTATTTTGCTAATTCCATAAAAGCATCTTCAATGGTTGTTTGAGTTTGTTTAATAATAATATTTTTGAGATTTCTATTTTCTAAAAACTGAATTAATTCTTGTGGATTAAAATCTTTTCTTTTGTCGGAATAATGAATGAATTCCCCGAAAGGGTGTACGCTATAATTATGCTCATATTCCTTTAAATTTAAAATGAGTTCATACATATTATCCGCACTTACATCGTATATTTTTTTAGGATAATGTTTTACAATTTCTTTAGGAGCATCAATTTCTAATATTTTACCATCTTGAATCAAAGCAATTCTATCACATAAAGCAGCCTCATCCATATATGGGGTAGAAACTAAAATAGTAATTCCTTTTTGCTGTAAACGTTTGAGCATTTCCCAAAATTCTTTACGAGAAACAGGGTCAACACCCGTTGTTGGTTCATCTAAAAATAAAACTTTTGGCTTGTGAATTAAGGCACAACATAACGCTAGCTTTTGCTTCATTCCACCCGATAATTTTCCAGCTCTTCTATCTTTAAATGGTTCAATTTGAACATAGATATCTTCAATTAATTCGTAATTTTCTTCAATGGTTGTGCCAAATATTGTTGCAAAGAATTCTAGATTTTCCTCAACTGTCAAATCCTGATAAAGTGAAAATCGACCAGGCATATATCCTACATGATTTCTGATATCTATATAATCATTTACAACATCATAACCTGCTACAGTAGCCTCACCTTCATCTGCCAAAAGAAGTGTAGTTAGAATTCTAAATATTGTAGTTTTTCCTGCACCATCTGGGCCAATTAACCCAAACAATTCACCTTCTTTTACATCAAAAGTAATATCATTTATTGCTTTTAAGTCACCGTAAGATTTTGAAATATGTTTTACTGTTATACCCACAAATTTATTTTTGTTGCTTGTTAAAATATTTAGGAATTATTATTGATAAAATAGCAATCAAAATCCAAATACTCGTTCTAAAGATCATTGCTTTGATACTTTCTGAGGCTACTGTTTCGCTAAAATATTTTAAATAAACAAATACTATAAAATGCATTGCTAAAATGAATAATATTAGAGATTTGCTTTTTTCATTATCTCTCCAAATTAAATATGCCGTAAAAATTGAAATAATACCAAAAATAACATTGTAAGAAATCAACCAAGTTAAAATAGTATAATCTTTAGTATCAATACCTAACAAGACTTTAGATCCGGAAAATACTGACATTAAACCAATAAATAGAGCAAGAAATGCTGCGATTTTTTTTAATATCTTCATAATTATAATTTTAATAGATTTATATTTTTTTCAATTTCTACTTTAAGAGTAAATGTGTTTTTTATATATTATTCAATCCACATTTCTGCTGGCATTCCAATCTTTAAACTACCATCATTTTCTACATTGATCTTTACAGCATATACTAAGTTGACACGTTCTTCTTTAGTTTGTATAATTTTGGGTGTAAATTCAGCTTCCGAAGAAATCCATATAATATTTCCATCATAACTTTTCATAGTTTCTCCAGCATCAATTTTAACAATAACTCCATGTCCTATTTTAATATTTGCCAATTGTGTTTCACTAACATAAACACGTAATTGCATCGTGCTTAGATCAGCAATTTTATACAATGGTTTTCCAAAAGAAGTAACTTCATTAGGTTCGGCATATTTTACCAAAACTGTTCCATTAACCGGATTATTAATAATACTTTTTTGTATTTGATCTTCAATTT
>DAOVTC010000138.1 GCA_030633285.1 Flavobacteriaceae bacterium | reverse complement strand
CTGTTAAATTAAGTTTTTTTATATAATATCATATATCCTTAAATAGTTTTCCTCCTGAAATCAGTTTTATCTTTGCTTTTATAAATAATGTAAAAAAAAATCGTTGTCCAAGAATAAATCCCCAAATATATAGAAACATATTAAAAACGGGCAAAATAATAATGATGAATACTAACAATTTTATCCAAAAAGGATCTTCTTTTCCGATACCCAAAAGCCCATCAATAAATCTATGTGTATAAAGCGTTGAAAATCCAGATAAAGCAAATACGGTAAGGATAACAAAAACGACCCATCCGTTAGTTACTCCCCATCTGGTTTTTAATATTTCTATTAATCTCTTCATTTATTATTAATTTATCCATTTGTTCCATTAAAATGATTTTATCATCTGCGATTATTTCCTATAAGGTTTTTTTCTACTTTTTATATTAAAAACACGGAACTATAAATTCACAATTCTGTTATGGTGTTGAGCTAGAAACTTGTAATACTTTTCCGTTATAGAATTTATTTCCTGTTAAAGCAAAATTAGCAATATAATTTGCCATTTCAGTTGCTGTCATTTGAGCTTTATAATCTGGAAATGCTTCTGCCAACATTTCTGTTTGCACGGCACCTAATGCTAATACGTTAAAAGCTATTCCCAGTTCTTTATACTCTTCTGCTAATAATTCTGATAAGGTAATAACTGCTCCTTTTGATGAACTGTATGCTGCCAATCCGGGAAATTTCATACTTCCCTGAACTCCTCCCATACTACTAATAGTAACCACATGACTTCCTTTTTTTAAGTGTGACATTAACAATCTAGTTAATTCCGCGACAGCGAAAACATTTACTTTATAAACTTCTAAAAAATCATTCACAGCAGTTTTTGTAAAAGGTTTATTTATCAATTTACCAGCATTGTGAATCAAAATATCCACTTTACTCCAACTTTTAGTAACAAAATCAACAGCTTTTATTATCTCTTTTTCTTTAGATAAATCTATAGATATTGCTTTAATATTTGAGTGATTTAATGCAATAAGTGAATCTATATTTCTTGATAAAGCAAGCACATTATGATTAGTATCAGCAAAATATTTTACCAATTCAAATCCAATTCCTCTACTTGCTCCTGTAATAATTACATTTTTTGAAGCCATTTTATTTCTATTTAATACTTATTTCTTTAAAATAACGAATTTTAGGATTAATCTTCTTCAAAAATAACATGTTGATAAGCTCCTATATCAGGATTAATAATTCTTGAAACTCCTAAAATATCAAATGGAATTTGTAAAGCTGCATTCTCATCTGCTTGTGACTTGGCATCAGATTCTTTACCAATAATGTATTGATTGTTTTCTACATCTTTAAAATTAGGATCTCCATTAAAAATATTATTTTGATAATGAGTATCATCTTCAAAATCAAATAATGGATTACCCGAAGAATTACCGTTTGAATCTTCAAACTTCAATAAATTATTTTTAAAATTATAATTAAATGCAGCTCCATTTGATTTTTCAAGGAAAAATTCAATATTTTGACCTCCTTCAATAATACAATTGGTAAAATTAGCAGCTATTAAATCCCTCTCCAAAACTGATTCTAAACCATCAGAATTTGTAAATGCTAAAAAATTATTTACTAAAACTGCTGGAAATTCTCTAATACTACCATTCCAATAATTAGCAATAGTAGTATGTGTAAAATTATAGGTTCCACCGATGGTACAAGCCAAAGATGATTGACCGTTATTGCCTATAATCAAGTTTTTACCTTCAATATTTGCAGTTCGTCCTAATAAACCAAAACTTGTTGTATTGTAAATTTGAGTATTCTTAATTTTTAGTGTTGGCTCACTTAAGCTACCAATTGAATCCATTAAAATTCCAATAATATTATTTTTAATTATTGCATAATCTATTTCATGATCTTTACTGCCTGCTCTTAACCAAATCGTACTCCATTGTCCTGCAATTTCGCTAAAACCAGGTTCTAATCTATCTCCTTCAAAAATAATTTCTTCATTTAATTCTCCTTGAACTTTTAAACTGGCATCTTTTTCAACTAAAAGTCCTGAATTTTTATGAAAATGGACTTTTACACCTTTTTCAATAGTTAATTTATTACCAGAATTGACACCAACATAACCATATATTACATAAGGTTTATCATTTTGCCATGTGGTATTTCCCTCTAAATAGAATCCTTCAACAGCAATTTCATCACCATCTGAATTAATTCCTAAAACAATTTTCTCTTTTATACCCAGTGCATCTCGTTTTGGGAATAAAAAATGTGCATCTTGCACTAAAGTTACCAGCTTTACATCTTGTAAATTCTCTCCTTTATCAAAAACTATAGAATCTGTATAAATTGGGTTGGTAACTTGGCTAAAATCAATAGTAGCTTCAATGAAAATAAAAATACTATCTTTTGCAAAAATGTCAATATTTTCAAATGATTTTCCAGCTATTCCGTCAACATTTAAACGATAAAATGAGTTTTCACCTCTACCCAAATCAATATTAGGGATAGTGATATTATTATTGCTATTATTATAAATTTTTAAAGTACGAGTGCTTGAACTAATATTGGTAAAAATGGTATCTAAATAAACTGTATCTCTTGAAAAAACAAGCTTACCACTATTTAAAACTGTATGATCAAAATCATCATTACATGAACTAAAGTTAAAAATAATAAATGATAAAATAATTAATAAAACAAAACGCATAAATAATAATATTATTTTTTAACTAACTCAATTTCAAATACTTTACTCCACCTTTTTCCTGTAACGAAAAGTCGATCATTTTCTTCATCATAAGCAATTCCATTTAAAACATTTTCTTCTCCACTCTGTTTGGCTTTCTCTTGCAAGCCACTCAAATTAACAATACCTTCAATTGCTCCATTAATAGGATTGACAATTAATAATGAATTTTGCTGCCAAATATTGGCATAAATTTTTCCTTTTACATATTCTAATTCATTCAATTTTTCTGCCTTCCTTTTGTTTGTATAAGTCTCTATAAAGGATTCTTCTTTTAAAGTTTTTGTATTTAAAAACCACATCCGCTCTGTTCCATCAGTTTTAATCAATTTTTTATTATTATGAGTTAATCCCCAGCCTTCTTTACTTTGCTTATAATTAAACGTTTTTTCTAATTCAAAAGTTTCTAAATTATACACAAAGCCTATATTTCCTTGCCAAGTAAGTTGATAAATTTTATCATTAAAAATAGTCATTCCTTCTGCAAAATATTTTTTATCAATATCTATCTTCTTTATAATTTTACCGGTTTCAATTTCTACTTTCCTCAAAGTAGATTTACCACGTTGACCAGTACTTTCATAAAAGAAACCTTCATGATATTCAAACCCTTGTGTAAAAGCGCTTTTATCATGCAGAAATTCATTAATGATTTTATAGGTATAAACTACAGGTGGGTTTTTAGCTAAAAAGTATATAGTATTATTTAATTTTTTTTGTTTGTCTTGATAAAAAACTATTGCAGATATAGCTTGCTTACCTAGTTTATAATCACTTATATCAATAACACTATTATTATGTAATACTTTTCCATTTAAAAAATATTGAACGGAATCAATTGGATTTCCATTTTTCTCTTTAACAGAAATTTGAAGTGGTTTACCCACTTGAATAGTTTTTGGCGAATGCAACTTTAATTTGTATTTTGTACCGCAAGAATTAAAAATTAGTAGCATTATAACTGCAATAGAAGAAATAATTTTATTCATAATCAAAATTTTTATGCAAATTAACTAAATAAATGTTTGAGATTTAAAAATATTACTTAAATTTGCACTCTCAAAATCAGCAGGTGCTGCGTTTTCTTTTAAAGAAGCGAAAGTATAAAATTTAAATGAGTTAAAGATGAGAAAAGGAATACATCCAGAAAATTATAGAATGGTAGCTTTTAAAGATATGTCTAATGGTGATGTATTTTTAACTCGCTCAACTGCAAATTCAAAAGAAACACTTGATGTTGAAGGTGTTGAATACCCATTAATCAAATTAGAGATTTCTCGTACTTCTCACCCTTACTATACTGGTAAAATTAAATTGGTTGATACAGCAGGTCGTATTGATAAATTCAAGTCAAAATACGCAAAATTCAAAAAATAATTTTTATTAAGATTTCATAAAAACCTCGAATTTATATTTCGAGGTTTTTTT
>DAOVTC010000130.1 GCA_030633285.1 Flavobacteriaceae bacterium | reverse complement strand
TAAGAAATAATAAAATTCCGGTAAGGATATAATTAATTTAGTATTATGGAAATCAATTTTAATAAAAATAATGATGGTTTAGTTCCTGCAATTATTCAAGATAATTCAACAAAAAATGTATTAATGTTGGGATATATGAATAAAGAAGCTTATCAAAAAACTTTAGATACTCAAAAAGTTACATTTTTTAGTCGTACAAGAAGTCGACTTTGGACCAAAGGAGAAGAAAGTGGTAATTTTTTAGAGTTGGTTGATATTAAATTAGATTGTGATCAAGATACGTTATTGGTTTCAGTTATTCCTAATGGACCAACTTGCCATAAAGGAACTGATACTTGCTGGGCTGAAAGTAATTCACAAAATTTTGGTTTTCTTTCACAACTTGAACAAGTAATATCAAATAGAAAAAATCAAGCTAAAGATGACATCAATGAAGTAAATGAAGACTCCTATGTGGTTTCATTGTTTAAAAAAGGAATCAATAAAATTGCACAAAAAGTTGGAGAGGAAGCAATAGAAGTTGTGATTGAGGCTAAAGATAATAATGACACTTTATTTTTAAATGAAAGTGCAGATTTGTTATTTCACTATTTGATTTTATTACAAATCAAAGGTTTTCAACTAAATGATGTTGTTGGAATTTTAAAAGAACGACATAAAGATTAAAATGTATATTTTTGTAAATGTCAATTAAAAAATAATATTTATTTTGAAAGATTTTCCTCCAAAAAATACAGTTTCACATAAGGTAACATTTAAAGTCCAAAAAAATGAAATAGACTCTTTAAACCATGTAAACAATGTAGTTTATTTGCAATGGGTTAACGATATATCTGGAGTACATTGGAAAATACTATCCAATGATGTTTTAAACAAGAAGTATTTTTGGGTAGCAATAAGACATGAAATTGATTATGTAAATCAAGCTTTTTTAGGAGATGAAATCACAGTTTACACATGGGTAGGAGAATCAAAAGGTGTAAAATCAATAAGAAATGTGCATATCTATAAAGAAGGTGTTTTACTAGTTAAAGCAAAAACAACCTGGTGTTTAATTGATGCAAAAACTAACAAACTAACAAGAATTCAGCAAGATATTTTAGATGTTCTCACTACAAAAAAAAAATTACACCTTTAGTTTTCTTTCTTTTTACCACCATACATTAAGGCTATTAACGCTACAACTAATCCCAAAAAAACAACAAACATAAAAACGGCACCTATAATTCCGTAATTCCAATCAACTAATGGTAAAAACAAATTAATCATAATTAGTTATAATTTAAATAGTTACATAATTTTACAAATATATATTAACTGTTTAAAAAAATAACTGACAAATATCATTTTAAAGCTAATTTATCATTAAAAATCAGCTATTTTTGCACTTTCAAAAATTTAGGATATGCAATCTATTAGAAACATAGCAATTATAGCACACGTTGATCATGGCAAAACTACTTTGGTTGATAAAATTATTGATCAAGCTAAAATTTTAGATGATCGTAAAGTGCGTACCGAATTATTATTGGACAGTAATGATCTTGAAAGAGAAAGAGGTATTACTATTTTATCTAAAAATGTATCGATAGAATATAAGGGTGTTAAGATAAATGTTATTGATACCCCTGGTCACGCTGATTTTGGAGGAGAAGTTGAACGTGTTTTGAAAATGGCTGATGGAGTATTACTTTTAGTTGATGCTTTTGAGGGACCGATGCCACAAACCAGATTTGTATTGAGTAAAGCTTTAGAGCTTGGTTTAATGCCTATTGTTGTTGTTAATAAAGTTGATAAACTAAACTGTACACCAGACTTGGTGCATGAAAAAGTTTTTGATTTGATGTTTGCTTTAGATGCTACAGAAGAACAGCTTGAATTTACCACCATATACGGTTCTGCTAAGCACAATTGGATGAGTACGGATTGGAAAAATGAAACAGATAATATTGTTCCTTTACTAGATGCTATTTTGAAAGATATTCCAGAAGCACCATATAAGGAAGGTGATGCTCAAATGCAAATAACTTCATTAGATTTTTCCTCATTTACAGGTAGAATTGCGATAGGAAGGGTTTTTAGAGGGAATTTGGAGGTAGGAAAAGATTATGCTTTATGCAAAGCAGATGGATCTACTAAAAAAGTAAGAATTAAAGAATTACATACTTTTGAAGGTTTAGGTAAAGCAAAAATCGATAAGGTAAGAAGTGGTGATATTTGTGCAATTACTGGAATTGAAAATTTTGAAATTGGAGATACAATTTCTTCTTTTGATAAACCTGAAGCATTACCAAGAATTGAAGTTGATGAGCCTACAATGAGTATGTTATTCACAATAAATAATTCACCATTTTTTGGAAAAGAAGGTAAATTTGTTACTTCTCGTCATTTACGAGATAGATTATTTAAAGAAACAGAAAAGAATTTAGCACTTCGTGTTGAGGAAACTGATAGTGAAGACAAGTTTATAGTTTTTGGTAGAGGTATTTTACATTTATCAGTTTTAATTGAAACCATGCGTAGAGAAGGGTATGAGTTACAAGTAGGAAGACCAAAAGTAATATTTAAAAATATTAATGGTATAAAATCTGAACCTTTTGAAACTTTGACTATTGATGTACCTGAAGAGGTTTCAAGTAAAGCAATTAATTTAGTTACTATGCGAAAGGGTGATTTACACATAATGGAACCAAAAGGAGATTTACAACATTTAGAATTTGATATTCCATCTCGAGGTTTAATTGGTATCAGAAATAAAATATTGACAGCTACACAAGGTGAAGCAATTATTAACCACCGCTTAAGAGGCTATGATGCTTTTAAAGGAGAACTTAACGATGTTATAAATGGTGCCTTGGTTTCTGCAGAAGGAGGAAGAGCAACCGCTTATTCTATTGATAAGTTAGGTGATAGAGGGATTTTCTTTATAGATATAAATCAAGAAATTTATAAAGGTCAAGTAGTGGGTGAGAATAATAGAAAAGAAGATATGGGTATTAACTTGACTAAGGGTAAAAAACTTACGAATGTTAGAAAATCAGGTACGGATACAGCTGTTAATATAGCTCCTAAAAAAGAATTTTCTTTAGAAGAGTGTATGGAATACATAAAGGATGATGAATACTTAGAAGTGACACCATTAAATTTAAGGATGCGAAAAATTGAATTCAGATAAAATTAATGTTTTGTTAATTTTATATCTGCATATTTTATACAAATATAAAATTGTAAATTGCGCTTCAAAATAATATTACTTATGAAACTGAAATTTTTATTAATTTTTATATTAGCAATAGTTGCTTATTCTTGTAGTGATGATGATGACAAAGATAAGCATGATCCAATTGCACAAGCATTAATTGACGATGACATATTAGTTGATTTTTTACAAACACATTATCTTACTTCAGAAAATGAAATTGATACCATATTGAATAATGAAATACCATTATATTCACAGGTAGATATTGAAAATATAACTCATGATGATGTAAATTATAAACAGTATTATTATACTAATTTTGTAGGTGTTGGTAAAAATCCTAGTCGTAATGATTCTATACAAATGAAATATAGAGGATTTACATTAGATAGTATAAAATTTGATGAAAATTTAAGTTATACAACTTCGAGATCATGGTTTCATTTACCTCAATTAATTGAAGGTTGGAGATATGGTTTACCTCATTTTCATGAGGGAGAAAAAGTAATATTTCCTGATGAATCCTTTGGTTATGAAAATGCAGGTAATGGAATTCTATTTATACCTTCAGGATTAGCATATGGAGAATTCGGATCTTCTAGTATTGCCGAGAATGAGGTAATTTACTTTTTTATAGAATTGGGTGCTGTAGTTATAGCAGATTTTGATGGTGATAATGTAGTTAATAATGATGAAGATATTGATGGTGATGGTGATGTTAATAATGATGATACTGATGAAGATGGAGTTCCAGACTATGCTGATATAGATGATGATGGAGATGGTATTTTTACACTGGATGAAGATTTGGATGAAGATGATGATCCCAAGAATGATGATACTGATAATGATGGTACACCAAATTATTTAGATGATGATGATGATGGTGATGGTAAGTTGACTAAAGATGAAGATGTAAATAGAGATGGTGATCCAACTAATGATGATTCTGATGGTGATGGTATACCAGATTATTTAGATTCGGATAGTTAAAATACGAATTTTTATTTATTTTTTTCTTCTAATATTGGAACCTTTTTTTCAATATAATCGATGGTTCCTTTTACAGATTTAGGTGCTTTAAAACGATAACCTAAAAAAATATGAAAAGAGTTTTTTAAGATTTGTAGTTGAATTTTATTCTCGTTAAATTTTTCACTTGAAATTTTATTAGCATAATTTGCCCCAAAGAATATT
>DAOVTC010000118.1 GCA_030633285.1 Flavobacteriaceae bacterium | reverse complement strand
GGGCATCATCATCCGGAATTGATAATTGTAGAAATTTTAGATGACAATAATAAACCTGTTAGTGAAGGAGAAGAAGGTGAATTGGTTATAACAACTTTAGGTGTTGAAGCAATGCCATTATTGCGATTTAAAACGGGAGATATTGTAAAAATCCACAATAATTCATGTGAATGTGGCAGAAATACACTTCGATTAGGTCCTGTAGTTGGAAGAAAAAAACAAATGATAAAGTACAAAGGGACTACTATCTATCCGCCGGCGATGCATAATTTATTGAATGATTTTTCTGAAATTGAGAATTATATTATTGAAATTGATAATAATGAAATAGGTACAGATAAAATAACTATAAAGATTGGTGTAAGTGAAGTTTCTGATAATTTAACTGAAAAATTAAAAGATCATTTTAGAGCAAAACTTAGAGTTTCTCCACAAATAGAATTTGTCTCTGTTAAAGAAATTAATACCTTGAGGTTTCCAAAAATGAGTAGAAAACCAATGTTGTTTATTGATAAAAGAAAGAAACGCGAATTATAAATGGAAGAAATTTTTAAAACCATTGCACCTTATTCAAAAAGTCAGATTAAAGAAACTTTAGTTTGGTTAGAAAATAGTATCCAATTTATAAAAGGGGTACAGTATTTTTATCCAAATTGGAGTAAAGAACTGATTGTTAAAAAATTACAATCTTGTAAAACCTGTTCTGATTTTCAAGTAACATTTATTGAGATGATTATTAAGAATTCGATTAATAATACGATGGATTCTTTTGAGATTATTGGTTTAGATAAAATTGATACAACAAATTCTCTATTTATTTCAAATCACAGAGATATTTTTTTAGATTCAGCATTACTTCAAAACCATTTATATGATATTGGAAAATCTTTTACCGAAATTTCTTTAGGAGATAATTTAATGGTAAATGATACAATGAAAGCCGTAGCAAAATTGAATAATATGTTTACTGTTTTTAGAAGTGGTAAAAAAATAGAGAAATTAAAAAACTCTATTAATTTATCAAAATATATTAGACATTCAATTACTGAAAAAAAAGTATCCTCATGGATAGCTCAGGGTAATGGACGAACAAAAGATGGTAATGATATCACTGAACCTGGTTTAATTAAAATGTTATTATTAAGTGGTGGAAATGATGTTAAAGAGGCTTTATTAGAATTAAACATTGTAGTTTCAACTATTTCATTTGAATACGAACCATGTGCATTTGAAAAAGCTCATGAATTAAGTCTTCTTGATGAAGAAGGTATTTATAATAAAGAGAAATTTGAAAATATAAATAGTATTTTAAATGGGATCAATAGTAATAAGGGTAATGTTAAGCTCGTATTTGAAAAATTGAATGTAAATAAAATTGATTTCTCAAATAATAAAAAACAAGATGTTATAAAAATAGCCAATGAAATTGATAAGTTGGTTTATAAGAATTATCAACTCTGGAAAACAAATTATATGGCATATGATTTGTTACATAATGATTTTAAATATCAACAATATTACACTCAGGAAGATATGGTAAAATTTAATAATTACCTTAAAAAATCTGAAAATGAAGATGTTTATTACAGGGTTTTAAAAATGTATGTTAATCCTATTTATAATAATAAAAAGAATTAGTGAATAATAATTTAAGACTTTACAAAACAAAATTTAAAAATTATTATATTATTAGTAAATTTACATCTTTATTATCTATAATTTTAAATAAATAATTAAAACCAATCACATGAAAAAACACTTATTTTTATTAACTTTTTTGGTAATTACTGGTTCTACAGTTTTTGCTCAGGAAGTTAAATTTGAAGAGTATGACCTAAGTAACGGCATGCATGTTATTTTACATCAAGACAATACAGCTCCTGTAGTTACTACCGCAGTAATGTACCATGTTGGTGCAAAAGATGAAAACCCTGAACGAACAGGATTTGCACATTTTTTTGAACATCTATTATTTGAAGGAACTGAGAATATTCCTCGTGGGGAATGGTTTACAATTGTAACTTCAAATGGAGGTACGAATAATGCTAATACAACAGATGACAGAACTTATTACTACGAAGTATTTCCATCAAATAATGTAGAATTAGGATTATGGATGGAATCAGAACGTTTAATGCACCCTGTTATTAATCAGATAGGTGTAGATACACAAAATGAAGTTGTAAAAGAAGAAAAACGATTGCGTGTTGATAATCAGCCTTATGGTAGATTTTTAGAATTTGTAAAACGTGAGATGTTTAAAGTACATCCTTATAAAGGAACTACTATTGGTAAAATGGCACACTTAGATGCAGCTACCTTAGAAGAGTTTCAGGCTTTTAGTAAAAAGTTTTATATACCTAATAATGCAGTTCTGGTTGTTGCGGGAGATATTGATGTACCAAAGGTTAAAAAAATGATCAAAGATTATTTTGGGCCTATCCCAAGAGGAAAAGATATTGTAAGAAAAAAATATATAGAAGAGCCTATAACTAAACCAATCTTTGCAAAAGGATACGATGCTAATATTCAAATTCCTGCGATTATGGCAGCTTATAGAACTCCATCATTCAAAGATAGAGATTCTTATGTTTTGAATATGATTTCCAGTTATTTAACAGATGGGAAAAGTTCAAAATTATATAAAAAATTAGTCGATAATAAAAAAATGGCATTACAGGTTGGAGCTATAAATTTTAGTGAAGAAGATTATGGAATGTATATTATTTATGGATTGCCTTTAGGTGAAACAAAAATCAATGACCTGATGGTACAAATTGATGAAGAAGTTGTTAAAATTCAGAACACTTTAATTTCTGAAAATGATTATCAAAAGCTTCAGAATAAATTTGAAAATCAGTTTGTAAATTCTAATTCAAGCGTTGAAGGTATTGCAAATTCTTTAGCAAGATATTATATGTTGTATGGTGATGTAAATTTAATTAATAATGAAATTAAAATTTATGAATCGATTACAAGAGAAGAAATTCAAGCTGTTGCAAAAAAATATCTTAATCCTAATCAAAGGTTAATTTTAGAGTATTTACCTAAAAAAGATAAAAAAATATAAAGACATAACAATCATGAAAAATAGAATAACTATTATAATAGCTTTGTTTTTAATATCCATAGGAGTAAATGCTCAAATAGATAGATCAAAACAACCAAAACCAGGACCTGCTCCAATAATTTCATTAGAAAATCCAAAGGAATTTGTATTGAAAAATGGATTAAAAGTTCTTGTTGTTGAAAATCATAAATTGCCAAGAGTTGCTTTTAGTCTGAGTATTGACAGACCACCTGTAGTAGAAGGTGAAAAAGCCGGAATGTCATCCTTATTAGGGTCTATGTTAGGAAATGGAACCATGCATATCGCAAAAGACGATTTTAATGAAGAAGTTGATTTTCTTGGAGCACGTATAAGTTTTAGCGCATCAGGAGCCTCAGGAAGAACATTATCAAAGTATTCTGAAAGAATTTTAGAATTGTTGGCAGATGCAGCTATTCATCCATTGTTAACTGAAGTTGAATTTCAAAAAGAAAAAGACAAACAAATTGATGGTTTAAAAGCAATGGATAAAAATGTTGCTGCTATAGCAGGGAGATTAGGCCCAGCACTTTCTTATGGAGTTCACCACCCTTATGGTGAGTTTATTACCAAAGAAACTTTAGACAATATTTCTTTAGCAGATGTAAAAAAATTCTATAAGAATCATTTTAATCCTAATAATGCATATCTTGTTATTGTTGGAGATGTAGATTATAAAAAGATCAAAAAGCAAGTACATAAGTATTTCGGAAAATGGGAAAAATCAAACTATAAGTATCCTGTTTTACCTGATGAAGAATCGAATGTGAATAAAACTGAAATTGATTTTATTGATATGCCACACGCAGTGCAATCAAATATTTCACTTACTAATAATGTTGCCCGAAAGGTTAGTGATTCGGATTATTTTGCCGTATTAATTGCGAATAAAATTTTAGGAGGCGGATTTAATAGCTATCTGAACATGAACCTTAGAGAAGAGCATGGATATACATATGGTGCTCGTTCATCTATTGGAGTAGATAAATACACTTCATCAAGGTTTACTGCAGGAGCTTCTGTTAGAAATGCAGTAACAGATAGTGCAGTTGTACAAACATTAAAAGAAATTAATCGAATTAAAAAAGAACCGGTTGATAATGATGCTTTAAAAAATGCCAAAGCTAAATATGTTGGTGATTTTGTTCTAAGTTTAGAAAGACCATCAACAATTGCTTATAATGCATTAACAATCAAAATAAATAATTTACCAGATGATTTTTATAGCACTTATCTGGAAAAAATTAACGCAGTTACTGCTGCAGATGTACAAAGAGTAGCAAATAAATATTTTAAAGCAGATAATGCCAGATTCGTAGTTGTTGGAAAAGGAAGTGATGTTATAGAGAACCTTGAAAAGACTGGTATTCCAATCAAATATTATGATACTTACGCTAAATCTATAGACAAACCAATTTATACAATAGAAATACCTAGCGATGTTAATGTTGAAGTTGTTTTAAACAATTATATAAAAGCTATTGGAGGAAGGGAAAAATTGGATAAGGTTAATTCTGTGTTGATAAAAGCTGAAGCTGAATTACAACCGGGTATGATGTTAAATATGGAGATGAAAAAAACCGTAAAAAATCAATTTATGCAAGATCTTAGTACTATGGGTAATTCCATGAGTAAGCAGGTTCTTGATGGTAATTCTGGTTATGTTGTTGCTCAAGGTCAAAAGAAAGATATGACTTCAGAGGAAGTTAAAAAGGTCCAAGCTGAATCTTCACCTTTTCCGGAAGT
>DAOVTC010000099.1 GCA_030633285.1 Flavobacteriaceae bacterium | reverse complement strand
CCTTTTATAAAATTTTAAATATTTTAATATATGCATCCCTTAACCTTTATTTTTTACTTTATGTTCCTTATGCTTTAAAAAGCGGACATTTTGTTCCTCAATTATTATCCGAACATTTTCAACAAAACTCACTTGTAATTTATATTTTTATAGCTAACCTTATTGCGAGTTTGACTACCTTTTTATTATTATCTCCTATATTATTCAAATTCAAATTTACATTTGATAAAAAACTACTTTATAAAATGCTTACTTATGGCTTACCGATTATGATAGGAAGTTTGGCATATGTAACCAATGAAAATTTAGATAAACTACTATTAAGTAAGTATTTAGGAAAAGAACAAATGGGTATTTATGCTGCTAGTTATAAATTAGGAGTATTTATGATGCTTTATATCATGGCTTTTAGATTAGGTGCTGAACCTTTTTTCTTCAATCATGCCAAAGAAAAAAATGCTAAACAAACCTATGCAAAAATTTTAACCTGGTTTACTATTATAGGAACATTGCTATTGTTAATCATAGTAGCCTTTATTGACAACTTTGCCAATATTCTTTTAGGAAAAGAAGAATATTTTCAAGCCTTAGAAATTGTTCCTGTTATTTTATTGGCTAATTTATTTTTAGGAATTTATATTAATTTATCCGTATGGTATAAATTGACTGATAAAACTAAATACGGTATGTATTTTTCCATTATTGGAGCTTTAATAACGATACTATTTAATATTATTTTCATACCTAAAATAGGTTTTATGGCATCGGCTTGGGCAACATTAATTGCATATTCATTTATGACAATTATATCCTATTTTTATGGGAAAAAATATTATACCATTCCATATGAAATAAAAAATATTTTTATATATTTATTTTTTTCTATAAGTTTTTCTTATTTGTCTTTTATGTTTTTTAGAGGTAATATTTTTATTTCTATTCTGTTATTAATTACATTTATAGGATTTACTTTATGGAATGAAAAAAAAGAAATACAACAAATCTTTAGTAATGATCGTTAAACTAATTAATAAATCAAAACACAAAACGCCCAGTTATGAAACTTCGGCTTCTGCCGGAATGGATTTACGTGCTAACCTTTTAGAATCAATAACACTAAAACCATTAGAAAGAGCTATTATAAAAACTGGATTATTTATCGCTTTACCCGAAGGGTTTGAAGCTCAAATAAGACCAAGAAGTGGTTTAGCAGCAAAACATGGCATAACTGTTTTAAATGCACCTGGCACTATTGATGCTGATTATAGAGGTGAAATTGGTGTGATTTTAGTAAACTTATCAAATGATGAATTTACAATTTATGATGGTGACCGAGTAGCACAAATGGTAATATCAAAATTTGAACATACTAAATGGCATGAAGTAAACGTTTTAGATGAGACTCATCGAGGAGAAGGTGGTTTTGGCAGTACTGGAATTTAAAATAAAATCAATGAAGACAATAAAATTTCTCTTATTATTTATTATTACTATTGGATATAGTCAAGAAAAAAAAATTGATTATGTAAAAACAATTTCAGAAAGTGCTTGTGATTGTATTGCAAAAATAAACACTGAAAATAAAGATAAAAATAGTGCTATAAAAAATTGTATTGCAACATCAATTATAGACAATCTAGATGTTAAAGTAAATTCCAATGAAAAAGATATTTCAGAAATTCAATTGGAAAGTGCAGCTTATAAAAAAATTGAAACCCATTTAATTGAGAACTGCGAAGCATTAAAACAAATATCCTTTTCTGAAAACAAAGAGTTTAAACACTCTACTTCTCAAAATGTTTTAGCACAACTAGCTTATGATGATGGTATGGATTCTATGGATGAAAGCAACTTTGGAAATGCCATATTAAAATTTAAAAAAGCTATTGAAATAGATCCAAAATTTGCATTTGCTTGGGATAATTTAGGAATATCATACCGTAAAACAAATCAATATGAAGAAGCTATTACAGCCTATAAAAAGTCTCTAGAAATTAACCCTAAAGGTAGGATGCCTTTAATGAATATTGCCGTTACTTATAATCTCAAAAAAGAATATAATGCTGCTATTCAATACTACAATAAATTTATTTCAATTTATAAAGATGATCCTGAAGGCTATTATGGTTTAGGTTTAATTCTTTACACAAACAATAATCAAGAAGATGGTTTAGATAATTTAATCCACGCATATACAATTTACACGGCACAAAACTCACCATATAGAGCTGATGCTGCAAAAAAAATTGGTTATATGTATAATGACTTGAAAAACCAAGATAAGCTAGAACTTTTTAACAAAGTAGCAACAAAATATAATTTGAAAATTGAAAATAATTAATTATTTAACTTTTTCAATTACACTATCAATTTTTTGCATTGCTTTTTCTGGCATGAAACGTTTGGTTGCTAAAACAATTCCAAAAACTATAAAAAACACACCTATAACTTGACGTATTTTTCTCAATACAGCTGGCGTTAATTTCTTTTTTAATTGTTTTGCCGCTGTAATTTTAACAAAATCAGTAAGCAAAAATGTTAAAATAACAATTAAAAAATAATTAAATATTTTTGATTCGACCATTTGTAAACTCGAACTAATTGCAATCACTATTGCAAGCCAAAATACAAATACTCCAATATTTATTAAATTTAAAAACAATCCTTTAAAAAATAATCCTAAATAATTATTGTTTTCAACGACAACTAATTCTTTATCAGTTACAATTTTTTTACTTCTTTTATAAAAAAATGTATAGATACCATAAGATATTAAAATTACACCTCCTATGACATATAAACGAGGATCATCTTTAATATTTTCAAGTAAAGTTCTACTTCCGTAATAGGCAATTAAAATAAAAATTATATCTGATAATACAACTCCAAAATCAAATATTAATGCAGCTCTAATACCTTTAGTTATACTGGTTTCAATCAAAACAAAAAAAACCGGACCTACCATAAAAGCCAAACCAAAACCTAAAATTACTGCATTTACATATTCATGAATCATAGTGTAAAATCTATTTTTTAATTTAAATTATACATCATCATAATCAATTTTTATTGTGTCTGTAATTGGATGAGCCTGACAAGTTAAAATCAAACCATCTGCAACTTCATCGGCATTTAATATCGAGTTTTTATCCATCACTGCTTTTCCTTCAACAACTTTTGCTAAACAACTGCTACAAATACCACCTTGACAAGAATAAGGAGCATCTAATCCTTGAGCTAAAACAGCACTTAAAATAACATCATCTTTACCCATATCAAAAGTAGTTTCTTCTTCATCTAGAAGCACAGTTATTTTAGACCCTCCACTTAATTCAGATTTTATTTCTTTTTTATCTATATTACTTGAAAACAATTCGAATTTTATGGAATCATTATTAACCCCATCATTTATAAGTGTTTCTTTTACCAAATCAATCATTCTTTCTGGTCCGCAAAGAAAATACTCATCAAATGTTATGTGTTTATATTTATTATTTATAATCTCATGAACTATCTCAAAATTTATCCTTCCAGTAAAATCAGCATCATCCAATTTTTGACTAAAAACATATATCACTTCAAATTGATTTCCGTATTTATTTACCAATTTATCAAGCTCATTTTTAAAAATTGTTTTATCCATGGATTTATTTCCATAAACCAAAACAAATTTACTTTCTTTTTCAGTTTCTAAAACTGATTTGATCATTGACAGAACTGGTGTTATTCCACTACCAGCAACAAATGCTATATAATTTTTCTTATTATATTGTACTGTTTCCAAAATAAATCTACCCTCTGGAGCAGCAACTTCAAGAATATCACCAACTTTTAAACTTTTATTGGCATAAACAGAAAAAGTGCCTTTTTCTACTTCTTTAATAGCTACTCTTAATTCATCATTGTTTGGTGATGAACAAATTGAATATGCTCTTCGCAAAAGATTACCATCTAAAGTTGTTTGAATAGTAATATACTGACCAGGAATAAAATTGAATTCATTTTGTAATTTTTCAGGAATATCAAAAACTACTGAAACGGCATCTTGTGTTTCTCTTTTAATCTCTTTTAAAGAGAGTTTATAAAATAATGACATTTATTAAAGTTTTAGAATGAAAAATAAGAATTGATAATTATTAGATACTTTTTTAACCTTTTGAAATTTCATCAAAAAGTTCATTTTTATCTTCCTTTTTAATGGGAAAATATTGTTTTAACTTTAAACCTGCCTCCAAAATCCCCAAAATTAAACCATCTGCACTATTTCCTTTTGAAAACTCTCTAGTAACTGTATCTTTTACACTTGTCCAAAAATTATCAGGAACTACTTTATCAATACCTTTATCTCCAATTATAGCAAATTGATGTGAATGAACTGCAACATAAAACAATACTCCATTTTTATCAACTGTTTCATCCATTTGTAATAAATGAAATATTTCTTTAGCATGTTCTAAGCAATCTTTGGTTGATTTATATTCTAAATGTACTCGTATTTCACCTGATGTTGATTTTTCAGCATCACGTATAGCTTCAATAATTTTTTTCTCTTCTTCAGCTGTTAAAAAATCTTCTACTTCAGACATCATATATCTATTATAAAAAAATTAGCCAAAGTTTATACTTTGGCTAAATGTTAATTTATTTAATGGTTTAGTTAAAATCTACAGTAGGTGCTTTATCACTACCTTCAGCTCCTTGAAACAATACCAAAGGGTCAAATCCTAACATGCCTGCTAGTATTGTGGCTGGAAATTTTCTTATATAAACATTATAATCTTTAGCTGAAGAATTATAGCGATTTCTTTCAACATTAATTCTGTTTTCAGTACCTTCTAATTGACTTTGTAATTCTAAAAAATTTTGATTTGCCTTAAGGTCAGGATATTTTTCTACAACCACCATTAATTTACTTAACGCTCCACTTAAACCCGTTTGTGCTTTTTGGAAAGCTGCCATTTGCTCTGGTGTCACATTAGTAGGATCAATAGTAGTTTTGGTAGCATCAGCTCTAGCTTGAATAACGCCTTCTAGTGTTTCTTTTTCATGACTAGCATATCCTTTTACAGTGTTTACTAAATTTGGGATTAAATCTGCACGACGTTGGTAAGCACTTTCAACATTTGCCCACTGCGTTTTTGCCGTTTCCTGTTTTTCTACTGCAGTATTGTTAAATCCTACTACCCAATTGTAAATTCCAAAGGCAATAACAGCTAATATAATCAAAGGAATAAGCCATTTTTTCATAATAAATAATATTTAAGTTAAAGTTGATTTTTAATTTGTATTAATTCATTTTTTATTTCTTCTAATCGTATTATAATATTGTGATTTGAAGTTATTTTTTCAGGACTTTCTTTCAACTTATTCTTAGCACCTTCTAAAGTAAACCCCTTTTCTT
>DAOVTC010000076.1 GCA_030633285.1 Flavobacteriaceae bacterium | reverse complement strand
CCATACCTCTTCCCCATCCTTTCATACTTATCGACCGTTTCCAAGTAGGGCGAATAATTTCCATGTCCATAATAGATGTATTAGTTTTTCCTCTTGTTTTTTCATCAGCCTTTTTTATTATTTCGGCTGCCGATATTTTTTCCTGAGTAAAGCAGTCGCTTATAAACAATCCAAATATTAAAATAAATGCAATAAGATATTTTTTATTCATTTTGGTAATTATTTAAATTTTTCAATTAATTTTTCTAAAACTTCATTTAATGGATATATTTTCCCCATCATTATATATCCAAGTGAAACGCCATCAATGGTGCTTCCTAACAATAAAGCTGTAGCACTGGGGTTTTTATCACCTTTATTTTTAAAATATGCTTCAAATATTTTCATGTATTGATCAAAAAAAGGTAGAAAAATCTTACTAAAAAGGTCTTGAACTTTGGGTTGAGCAATTAAATTATAGTACAACTTCCAAAACACTTCATTTGATTTTAACATTTCAAAATTAGCTTTAATCGCTTGCTCAAAATCTTTTTCTGATTGTATTTTATAATCATGTTGTGCAAAAAGTTCTGAAAATTGATTCAATCCGTAGAGCAAAACACTCTCCAATAGTTCATTTTTACTTTCAAAATAATTATATAAATTACCTTTTGACACTCTGGCTTCTTTAGCTATAGATTGCATAGAAGTGCCATTAAACCCATCCTCAGAAAACATTATTAATGCTGATTCAATTATCAACAATTCCTTTTCCTTTCTTATTTTTTTGTTTTGTTTCTCTGTTCGTGGTGACATTAGTGATTTTTTATGACTGACTAGTCGGTCAAAGATATTAAATTATCCTTAAAAAAGGAATCAAATCATTAAATTTATTTTTATTTAAAAAATTCTTAAAGAGAAAACTATCTATAAACAAATAATATTAACTTTAAACTGTAAATAAAACTTCTAATAAATATGGAACATTTTGATAAACGTGCTCAAAATTGGGATAATGATCTTATGAAAGTAGAAAGGGCAAATACTTTCGCTAAAGAAATTTTTAATATTATTCAGCCAAATAAATCAATGAATGCTCTTGAGTTTGGTTGTGGAACAGGTTTATTGAGTCATCAATTAAAAGATGATTTTAAAACCATTACTCTTATCGACACATCAGAAGAAATGATAAAAGTTTTAAATGAAAAAATAATAAGCAATAACATTAAAAACTTTAACCCAATTCATATTAATTTATTGAACGATGATCTTGATAAAAAGGATTTTAATGTAATTTATACTTTAATGACATTACACCATATTATTGATCTCAACAAAATATTAAAAATATTTCATTCGCTTTTAAATACAAATGGCTATTTGTGTATTGCTGATTTGGTAAAAGAAGATGGTAGTTTTCATTATCAAACTCCTGATTTTGATGGCCACAATGGTTTTGATAAAAAAGAACTAATTTCAATATTGATTAATAATGGGTTTGAGATTTTAAATTATAACATAAGCTTTGAAATAGAAAAAATACAAGATAATAGAATTTATAAATACCCACTATTTCTAATGGTTTGTAAAAAAATTTAATATCCTAAAACTACAATAACTTATCCTTAAAACATATCCATTATCAACCGATTATTGCTTAAATTTATACAGAATTTATAAACTATATTCACATGGATAAAGAATTCAAAGTAAAGGTTAATAATTCCTTAGATTTTAACCTTAATCAAAAGCAAGTAAATAACCTGGATTTAATTCAAAAAAATAAATCAAATTATCACCTTCTAATTGACAATAAAGCTTTTAATGCTGATTTGATCCAGTCTGATTTTTACAAAAAAACATATTCAATTATTGTAAATTCAAATACTTATCAAATAAAAATTACCAATGAATTAGATGCCTTAATTGATAAAATGGGCTTTTCATCTGGTACAGCAAAGCAGATTAACGAGATTAAATCTCCAATGCCTGGAATTATTATTAATATCAATGTTAAAGAAGGTGATGAAGTTAAAGAAGGTGATACCTTACTAATTTTGGAAGCCATGAAAATGGAAAATGCAATAACTTGTCATAGAAATGCTATTATTAAAAAACTAACAGTAAAAAAAGGAGATGCCATTGAAAAAGGCAAAATTTTAATTGAATTAGAATAAACTTACCTCAAAAATTATCCATTCATGAAAAAAATATTGGTTGCAAACCGTGGCGAAATTGCCATACGAGTTATGAAAACTGCAAAAAAAATGGGAATCAAAACCGTTGCTGTTTACTCAAATATTGACAGAAATGCACCTCATGTTAAATTTGCTGATGAGGCCATAAATATTGGGGATAACCCATCAAATAAATCTTATTTATTAGGAGATAAAATTATTGAAGTCGCCAAGAAATTAAATGTAGATGCTATTCATCCTGGTTATGGATTTTTAAGTGAAAATGCTGCTTTCGCGGAAGCTGTAGAAAAGAATAAAATTATATTTATAGGTCCTAAATCAAAATCCATCAAAATGATGGGAGATAAATTAGCAGCAAAAGATGCAGTTAAAAATTATAATATCCCAATGGTTCCTGGTGTTGACAGAGCAATTACTGATATTGATGAAGCCAAAGACATTGCTAAAAAAATTGGTTTTCCAATTTTAATCAAAGCATCGGCAGGTGGTGGTGGAAAAGGTATGCGTATTGTAGAAAATCAAGAAGAATTTGAATCGCAAATGGAAAGAGCCGTAAGTGAAGCTACATCCGCTTTTGGTGACGGTTCAGTTTTTATTGAAAAATACATTACTTCACCTCGTCATATCGAAATTCAAATTTTAGCAGATAGTCATGGTAATATTATTCACCTTTTTGAAAGAGAATGTAGCATTCAACGTCGTCATCAAAAAGTAGTTGAAGAAGCTCCATCTTCAATTTTAACATCTGAAATGCGAAAAAAAATGGGAGATGCTGCTGTAAACGTAGCAAAATCATGTGAATATGTTAGTGCAGGAACAGTTGAGTTTTTAGTTGATAATAAAATGAATTTCTATTTTTTAGAAATGAATACCCGTTTACAAGTTGAGCACCCAGTTACAGAATTTATTACTGGAATTGATATGGTTGAACAACAAATAAGAATTGCAAGAGGAGAAAAACTGACTATCAAACAAAATGATTTGAAAATAAATGGTCACGCTATAGAATTAAGAGTCTATGCCGAAGATTCTTTAAATGATTTTTTACCTAATGTGGGTACATTAAAAACATATAAAACACCTCATGGTAAAAACATACGCTTAGATGATGGATTTGAAGAAGGAATGGAAATACCAATTTATTACGATCCTATGCTTTCAAAATTAATAACTTATGGTAAAAACCGAATGGAAGCCATACAATTAATGATTGAAGCCATTGAAAATTATAAAATTGAAGGAGTGAAAACAACTTTACCTTTTGGAAAATTTGTATGTGAGCACGAAGCCTTCCAATCTGGTAATTTTGACACCCATTTTGTAAAAAAATATTATTCTGCAGATAAATTAAATGCTGAAATAGAAACAGAAGCTAAAATTGCTGCAATGTTGGGATTAAAAATTTATTTAGAAGAGCAAAAAATATTGAGAGTGCCAAAATAAAAAAATTCTTGAAACCGACTATCCTCGAGGCAGAACCGTCGGGGAATTATTTAGTTTAAAATTAGTTATTTCAAAACATAAATTATGAACCAAAAACAAGATAATTTATTAAAAAAAATAACCGAAGCCAAATTAGGCGGAGGCGAAATAAGAATTAAAAAACAACACCAAAAGAAAAAATTAACTGCCAGAGAAAGAGTTGATATATTACTAGATGAAGGTTCTTTTGAAGAAATTGGTATTTTAGTTACGCACCGTACTACCGATTTTGGTATGGATAAACAATTGTTTTACGGCGATGGTGTAGTTACAGGTTATGGCACTATTAACGGTAGATTAATTTATGTTTTTGCACAAGACTTTACAATTTTTGGTGGAGCTTTATCAGAAACTCATGCTGAAAAAATATGTAAAATCATGGATCTTGCCGTAAAAGTGGGTGCTCCAGTAATTGGTTTAAATGATTCGGGAGGTGCAAGAATTCAAGAAGGAGTTAGATCTTTAGGAGGGTATGCTGATATTTTTTATAGAAATGTTCAAGCGTCAGGTGTGATTCCTCAAATTTCAGCCATTATGGGACCTTGTGCTGGTGGTGCTGTTTATTCACCTGCTATGACAGATTTTACATTAATGGTAGAAGAAACAAGTTATATGTTTGTTACTGGACCCAATGTTGTAAAAACCGTTACTAATGAAGTAGTTACTTCTGAAGAATTAGGAGGTGCAAATACACATTCTAGCAAATCTGGAGTTACACATTTAACTTCTTCAAATGATGTTGAAGGATTAATGGATATTAAAAAATTACTGAGTTATATTCCTCAAAACAACCAGGAGAAAGCACCTGATCTTCCTTATGAAATTGGTGAGGAATTTAGAAAAAAATTAGAAAATATTGTTCCAGAAGATGCTCATAAACCTTATGATATTCGCAAAGTGATTGATGGTATATGTGATAAAGAATCATTTTTTGAGATCCATAAAGATTATGCAGATAATATAGTTGTTGGATTTGCTCGATTGGCGGGAAAAAGTATTGGAATTGTTGCCAATCAACCCATGAGTTTAGCAGGAGTTTTAGATGTAAACAGCTCAAAAAAAGCAGCTCGATTTGTCCGCTTTTGTGATGCATTTAATATTCCTCTTTTAGTGCTAGAAGATGTTCCTGGTTTCTTACCTGGTACAGACCAAGAATGGAATGGTATAATTGTTAACGGAGCAAAATTATTATATGCTTTTAGCGAAGCAACCGTTCCAAGAATAACTGTAATTACCCGAAAAGCTTATGGTGGAGCTTATGATGTAATGAATTCAAAACACATTGGTGCCGATATGAATTTTGCTTGGCCTACTGCTGAAATTGCAGTTATGGGCGCTAAAGGTGCCAGTGAAATAATCTTTAAAAAAGAAATTAAAGAAGCTAAAGATCCTGAAGCAAAATGGAAAGAAAAAGAAGCAGAATATGCATTTAAATTTGCTGATCCATACAGAGCTGCTCGAAGAGGATTTATTGATGAAGTAATTTTACCGAAAAATACACGAAGAAAGTTAATCAAAGCTTTTGCTATGCTGGAAAACAAAAAAGTAAATAGACCAAAAAGAAAACACGGTAATATTCCGCTTTAAACTTAATTCAGCATTTATTTTCGGGTAAACAAATTAAAAATTATTTTACAAATCTTCCATCATCTTTTGATGTTGGAAGGTCATATACATTTTCTTTATACCATCCATTCTTGGTAACATCCCTATAATCAAATTCAGAGATATAAGGTTTAATATCAAGTAATGGTGTTCCTTCAATAATATCAAAATCCTGAACATAAAGAATATTTTTTTCAATTTTAACAAGACGAACTATAGAAATACCTATTGAATTCGGTCTGCCTGGAGCTCGAGTAGCAAATATCCCACGTATTTGATTATCTAAAAAAGGTTTTACTAGTAAAGGAGACTCTTTAATTAAATGAAGGTGATAAATCAAAATAATGTGTGAAAATCCTTCTAAATCTTTTAACCCTTCTTTATATTCTTGAAATACTTCAACTTTTCCTTTAATATTTGTTGCTGCAACTGCTTGAATTGGTGTACCCTTAGGTTCTTTAAAAGGTGAATGGATAATCCCAATTGGTTTGTATATTATCTCTTTCATAATTTAAAAACTAACTTATTAAACTATTTCAGCACTTAAACCTAAATTTAATAGTAAGGTACATCGAGATTTTAAGTCATCTAATTCACCTGTTTTTACGGCACAT
>DAOVTC010000003.1 GCA_030633285.1 Flavobacteriaceae bacterium | reverse complement strand
GCAGGATAATACATGTAATCTGGCACGTCTCCTGTTTCAATAACTTGAATTAAAATTAAATCATTAAAATCACTTTCAATGCCAATCTTTACATCATTTTTATCATACCAAACACCACCATCTAATTTATCAGTTGATCTAGCTGCAACCATTTTTTGAAATTCTGACCATTTTTTATTTCCATTTGCACCACTGTAATGAAATGTAATCCAACCATTTGTATCAAACCACGAAGGTGGGTAAACACCCTCTCTTGAAATTAAAGTATCATTCCAATGCATTACTAAATTTACATGTCTATATTCCCATATAATACCACCATATAAAAATTCAATAAAAGGATAATTATTTAAATAAGAGTCATCATCACCAGTATATGGATCCATTCCTGATTCAGGATCCCCATTTTCGTTTATATAGTCCCCTAATATTGCATTTAATAGGATTCCATTAAAATGATGTACATTCCAGTTATACCCATATTCATTAAACCCTTTGTTTTCTGAATTGTCATTTTTTTTTGTTTCAATTAATTGGTTGAATTCAATGGATTCATCCAATTGATCTTTATCACATGATGAGAAAACAAAAAGCATCAGGGATAAGATTCCTGTAAAAAAAAGTATTTTTTTCATAATATATAGTTTTAAAATTTATTTAGTAAATGTCTGAAATAAAAGCATGTAGTAAATAGCAACCTTATTGCAAAAACTATAAATTATATTGCAAAAATTATATTTTTAATGCATAGCTATTAATTTTATTGCAAAATGTAGTAAATCAAAATTTGAAGTTTTAATCTTTAATTTCAAATTCTTTTTGAATATTGGGTAAGGTAATACCGGTTTTATTAACGATATTAACAAAGCGGGAATTATTATGTAAGGGATAAAAATGTGGATGAAGGAGATACTGAGGTAAATCTTGATTACGGTATTTATAAGCAATTTCAAGATATTCCAAAGATTCAATTTCTTTATTTACAAACATATATGCCTGAGCAATTACCGGTGGATTTGAGCAATAGAGTTCTTCTTTGTTGGTTGCTCCTTTAAGCCAATAATTGATAGAATTCTCAAAAGTATCATTAGCATATATACTAGCCATTTGATCATTTTTCATAATCTTTAAAAACTTTCCCCATGAAGCTTGTGCCGCTTCTTTTTGTCCTGAAAAATACAGAACATGCCCGATACCTTCCCATGCAAATGCATCATTTGGAAATAACTCAAGCACTTTTTCGTATTGTTCTAAAGATTTTTTATAATCATTTGCCAAAAAATAATTCTCAGCAACAAAGCAACCATTTCTTGGATTGATCGGATCTAATTTTTCAGCAATTAATGCTTCTTCTAAAGCTTTATTAAAATCATTTTTTATCAAATAGTATTTTGAAAGCAATATGTGCCCATACGAATTATTTGGATCAATTCTTAAGCCTTTTTCAAGCATTTTTTTCATCTCCTCCCAGTCCCAGTCGAATTTACCTATCATATTCCCTTTTGTAATATAAGCTTCTGCTAAGGTATTATCCAATTCAAGTGCTTTATCAATAGCTTCCCTGCATTTTTGTCTGTGTATTAATTTCTCTTCATTATTTCTAATAAATTTATTTAATAAAATATAATCTTCAGCGAGTGTAATATATGATGGGGCAAAAGTTGGATCCAGTTTTATAGATTCTTCTAAATATTCAACAGATTTTTTGACTGATGCTGTATTTTTTTGATTCAATAAATGGCGACCCTTTAAGTAAAGTTCATAGGCATCGGGTTCTTCTTTGTTCCATGAATGAAGACCTTTTAAGTAAAGTTCATAAGCTTCAGGATTAACGATAGGTTCAACCTGATCCATTCCTTCAGGTCTAACAATTATATTGATCTCTGTTGCTATTTCAGTAGAAATTCCTCTTACAAGATTTAAGATATTTTCAAACTTTTCGCTATAGCTATTTTGCCAGATATGTTTTTCTTTAGGAAATGGTTTAATTAACTGAACGATTACCCTAATGCTATCAAGGCTATATAAAACAGAACCTTCTAATAAATAATCAACATCCAATTCATTTGCAATGTCTGAAGATAATCTATCCTTTTCTTTATAACTCATTGCAGAAGTTCTGGATATTACTCTTAGATCATTTCTTTTTGAAAGTTCGAGAGTAATTTGTTCCGTTATCCCATCAGATAAATATTCTTTGTCTTTATTTTCAGAAAGATCTAATAAAGGTAAAACGGCAATTGAAGCTTGTTTGGGCTTATTAACTAATAAATAACCAATAATTATTGCAGCAATAATTAATGCTGAATAGAGAAAGTATTTAAGTGACTTTGATTGTATATGAATAGTCGGATTTTGAATGATACCATCTAATGTTGAAGTTTCCTCTTTTTGTTCTTTGTAATCTCCAGGAGTAATGCCAAAATATTCGTGAAAGCATTTATTAAAATAAGATGGACTGCCAAAACCAACTTGGTAGGCTATTTCTGATGCTGTAAATTCATTTTTTTGAATTAGTTTTGCTGCCTCTTTAAGTCGAATTTCGCGAATGAGCTGATTTATAGATTTACCGGTTGATGCTTTTACTTTTCTCCATATTTGAGTCTTACTAAAACCAATTTCAGAAGCTAATTCACTAACACCAAATTTTTCATCTTCAATATGTTCAAGTATGGTTTGTTTAACTTTATTTATAAAAGCATTATCCATTAAAAACCAAGATAGTTTTGTGTAAATATTAAAATTACGAAATTTAATAGAGGTATTTTATAAAAACGGTTTATTTAAATTTAATCTAAATTAGTTTTTTTTATAATGTATGAATTAAATTTTGTAGTATAGTTTTCAATATTAAATTATCTTTTTTTAAAGAATTGTAATATAGTTTTAATCTTTAAAATCAAATTCTGGATGATTAATCGTCATGAGGAATTTTATTTTTTAAATCTTCAAACCAATTATGAATAATGGTAAGTTCTCGTGTAGTATTAATTTTATTCAGAGGTTTCAAAACTAAAATCTTTTTGTTATTAGGGCTAACTGCGAATGATTTCATAGAAACATCAACAAAATCTCCTTCAAATAATAATTCGGGATTTTTATGTTTAAAAATAGAATCGGTATTTACTTTAACAGCATATAATTGGTTATTGTTTCTATAATAAATTTCCTTGCCATCAAAGGACCAGATGGGATCAAAACCAAAACCTTGTGAAATATTCCATTTTTTTCCATTCGTTGGGAATGGCTGAACATAAATTTCCAATTGACCCTTTTCATCAGAAACATATGTAAAGAATTTGGAATTTGGAGAAAAAGTAATTTGCCTTTCAGCATAATCTTCCTGAAGCAGTGGTAAAACAGTATCATTTTCAAACATGTACACAAAAAGATTATCATTGAATTGAAACCCAAGATATCTGTCATTAGGAGACCAGTCACTTAAATCACCTCTTTCCATCATATTTAAAACATCAATTATTTTATTACGATCTATTGAATAAATAGAAATTTTTCTTTTTAATCCACTCCCCCTGTTAAATGCAACACTAATATCTTTCGAATTAAAAAAAGGATAACCATCTTCATTTGAGTCAGGAATCTTTATTTTTTTCTTATTTATTAAATTATAGACCCAAATTTCTTTGGATAATGAAAAAGCCAAAAGGTCACCTGAAGATGATAATGAAAACATTCCATAATTGGCAGGTGGCAACTGCAATGTATCTAATACTTTTCCATCTCTTTTAATCCACATAAATTTTACAAGTTGAGTAGGCATATTGTCTACAAAGATCAAATCACCATTATCTGAAACGGTAAATTGTCCTGCATTATTAAAAATTTCAGTACGAATATCTTGAAACATTGGGAAAGGATTTCCTGTTATTTTAAAATTCTTCAAATTGAATGAGCATACCATTAGCTTAGAATTTTTGGCAAATGTTAGATGACCGGAATTTAGATAGTGGACATTAAATCCGCTTTGGTTCAAAGTTTTACCTTTTCCTGTTTTAATAGAAAAAATTGTTATTGGATTACCACTTATAATGATATGATTGCCATCCTTTAAAAATTTTGGAAACATTATCCTATTTGTAAATTTATTTCCTTCAATAAATAATTCTAATAACTTTGCACTTCCTCCATTTTCTGAAACTATTTTTAGTTTAGTGCCCATATTATCACCAAAAATAATATTCCCCTTAGTATTCCAATCTCCACCAAAGGGATTACTAACACTACACAGATCTATTGTTACTTTGGTAGTAATGGATATTTTTTTTAACAAACTTCCTTTAGTGTTACTATAAGTAAAAAATCCAATCCAAAGTCCATTGGGTGAAAAAAAAGGACTATATGCTCCTTCAGTACCTGATAGTATATAAATATCCTTTTCATCAAGAGATCTTATTGCAAGTAACAGTTTTCCTTTTTGTTCAGTTACATACACTATTTTAGTGCCATCAGGTGAAATATCAAAAGCAGTTTGTCCTGTAACTGTTTGAGATGTATTAAATGAAATGGGTGCGTTTTCAGGTAAAACAATATTAAAATATTGTACCTCGGTATTAGATGTTGATGATGGGTCAATTAAAAATTTATCCTTAAACAAAAACGCTATTATTGCAATTAATATTAGTAATAAAAGACTATAAATTACCGAAGGTCTAATAGATCGCTTATGCTTATTTTTTTGATATAATATTTTGAAAAAATTATTTAAAAATTGTTGTGAATCTTTGTTTTCACTCTGATCATTATTAATATTCTTATTCTGATCTTTATATTCTCCAGGAGTTACACCAAAATGATCGTGAAAACATTTATGAAAATAAGAAGGACTATTAAAACCAACTTTATAAGCAATTTCTGCTGCTGTGAATTCATCTTTCTGAATTAATTTTGCAGCTTCTTTAAGTCGAACTTCACAAATAAATTGACTAACAGATTTGCCTGTTAAAGCTTTTACTTTTCTCCATACTTGCGACCTGCTTAAACCTATTTCAAAAGATAAAATATTGACATTCAGCTTTTCATCCTCTATATGGTTTAAAATTATCTGTTGGACTTTATTTACAAAAGCTTTATCCAATTATTTTAAAAAAAAGATGATATTGAGTATATATTCTAAAGTTACGAATTTTTTAATAATTAATACATATTGAGCTGTAATTTAGATTTAATCGAGATTAGATTAAAATGATGTGGATAAATAAAAAAGACTGCCATTTCAGGCAGTCTTCTCATAATTAGATAATGAACATAAAACTTAAGAAGGTTTTACAATTCTTATAGGTAACATAAAAAGTGTACCTTCTTTTTTTACTGTATGGTGAACTTTTACATAATTAATTTTATTTTTAATAAAACTATCAGCACCTGGATTTTCTGAAGTTACTGTCAGAATAACTATTTCATTTTTATGATTAATAGTAAATATCACTTCTGCTGTACAAGCATCTTTATCAAATTCAAAAGGACAATTAGTCCCAATAAGCTCAATAATTTCAGCTCTTAATTTTGCAGTAGGTGTCGTTGGATCAATAACTGTAGCGGAAACGTTCATTGCAAAGAGTATTAATGCAAGAACTATAATTTTAATTTTTTTCATGATAAATATAATTTAGATTAGACATTTAATTTTAGATTATAAAATCTTTAATAATTTTGTTATTAAAAATTTAAAGAAATTTACCATTTTCATCAGTTTTTACTCTCATATGCTTATCACCATTTTCAAGCATTAGTTTATAAGTTTTTACTGTACCTTTTTTGTAGTGATAAGTAACTTTATACATATCATTGGCAACTGTCCATCCAGGAAACCTTTTTGCAACAGAATTAATTACGGCTCTAGGTGGTTTAACATCTTTAAATTTTTCGATAGTGCTGATGATTTCACCTTTATTATCATAAGAAGCAAGTATGTTTCCATCAGGAATATAAAAATACAATTTATAAAAATCAAAATTTTCTTCATAGAATTCTGAACTTTTTAAATCGAAATTTGCTACTTTTTGTTCAAGCATTCTTATATCAAAGGCAGCAGCACTATTATCTACACTGTTCAAGTATTTGTAATTCATGGCACGCACTTCTATTTCGGGTAACGTTCCTTCATCAACAACTTGAGTATAAACTTGGGTGGTTAGTCCAATAATCAATAAACCAATAATTAGTTTTTTCATAATAAATATTTTTAGATTAGACATTAAGTTTTTGAGTACATTACTCTAAAGTTTTTGAATATTTTTTAGAGTTTGTAAAAGACGGTATTAAATTGAATTGTACATAAATATTAGCCTTTATTGATTACATAGAGTAATTTTTTATACTATCAAAGATAAGTTATAATATTACTATCAACATAGCAATAATATTGCAAATAATTTAAATAATGTTGCAAAATATTTAAATAATGTTGCATTAATTATAATTTTAATAATTATGCAGTGATTAATTGATTAGAGTTACAAAAAAATATTTTCTATTTTTTAACTCAAAAAGAATACAATAATAAGTTAATAAAGTTATTTAAAATAAAAAAATATTTCATAACTTATAGGGTTAATATTTGATTGGTTAAAGTTTGATTATATTCATTAACTATAATTAATATCTATTATAAAATAATAACAATCAATTGTAATTATATTATATAAAGTTTATTGTTTAATATTTTTGCAGTAGAAATATTTAATCATTTAAAAAAAAACTTTATTATTATGGAAATACATGAAAATACGACTTTCATGCCAAGAATTGGAGATATTGCTCCAGATTTTACGGCCAAAACAACAAAAGGAGATATTACTTTACATGATTTTGCAAAAGATAAGTGGATTGTATTATTTTCACATCCAGCTGATTTTACACCTGTTTGTACTACTGAAATGAGTGGATTTGCACAAAGAAAAGATGAATTTACAGCTTTAAATACAGAATTACTAGGTTTAAGTATTGATAGTATTCACGCACATTTGGGATGGGTGAATAATGTAAGAGAAAAAACAGGAGTATATTTTGATTTTCCTATCATTGCAGATATTGATATGAAAGTATCAAAATTGTATGGAATGTTACAGCCTAATGAAAGTGAAACAGCAGCAGTTAGAGCAGTATTTTTTATTGATCCAACTAAAAAAATACGCTTGGTTATGTACTACCCGTTAAATGTAGGTAGAAACATGAATGAAATTTTAAGAGCTTTAGAGGCTTTACAAACATCTGATAAGTTCGGTGTAGCAATGCAATTAGATTGGAAAAAAGGAGATAAAGTAATCATTCCTCCACCAAAAAATTTAGATGAAATGAACCAAAGATTAAATGATGATTCTTGTGAAAGAACTGACTTCTATCTTTGTAAAAAAGAATTATAATATAGCACAATAAAAGGTGAATTTTTATTAGCTTATTTATTAGTATAAGTAAAATCTATTTTGATATAAAAATTTGAAATCAAAAAAAATGAAATTCACCTTTTATATTATTAATTTAGCATTTGAAAAAATTAAACTTAAAAATTATTAAAATATGGCAGTATTAGTAGGTAAAAAAGCACCTCATTTTAGTACAAAAGCAGTAGTTGACGGAGGTAAATTTGTAGATGATTTTTCATTAGATCAATATTTAGGTAAAAAGCATGTAATATTCTTCTTTTATCCAAAAGATTTTACATTTGTTTGTCCGACAGAATTACATGCATTTCAATCAAAACTAGCTGAATTTGAAAAAAGAAACACAGCAGTAGTTGCATGTTCAACAGATACAGAACAATCACACTGGGGATGGTTACAATTAGGAAAAGATGAAGGTGGTATTAAAGGTGTTACATATCCTATAGTTGCAGATACTAATAAAACTATTTCTAAGAATTATGATGTATTGGATGGTGATTTTTTCTATGACGAAAATGATCAATTACAAGCCGATGCACAATTAGTTGCTTATCGCGGATTATTTTTAATTGATAAAGATGGTATTGTACGTCATCAAGTTGTGAATGATGATCCACTTGGAAGAAATATTGATGAAGCTTTAAGAATGGTAGATGCTTTACAATTTAATGAAGAGCATGGTGAAGTTTGCCCGGCAAACTGGAGTAAAGGACAAGATGCTTTAAAAGATACTCATAAAGGTGTTGCTGATTATTTAGCTTCTCACTAAAATAATTTCATACAAAAGAAACTCCCTTAATTATTGGGGAGTTTTTTATTTTATGTAACTTTGAAATATAAATTATAATCAATAAATAAATCTATAAAAAAATAAAAATTATGGCTAAAATAACATTGAAAGGAAATCCTGTAAAAACTATTGGTAAATTACCAAAAATTGGTAAAAAAGCCCCAAAATTTACTTTGGTAAAAAGTGATTTATCTTCTGCAAAATTAAAAGACTTTAAAGGTAAAAAAGTGCTTTTAAATATTACACCAAGTATTGATACAGGAGTTTGTCAAAACTCAGTAAGAAAATTCAATGAAGCTGCAGCTGGATTAGAAAATACTGTAGTATTATATGTTTCTAAAGATTTACCATTTGCACAAGCTCGCTTTTGTGGTGCAGAAGGTATTGAAAATGTAATAACCTTATCAGATTTTAGAAAAGGAAAATTTGGTAAAAGTTATGGAGTAACTATTGAAAATGGACCTATGAAAGGATTATTGTCTCGATCTGTAGTAGTTCTAGATGAAGAAGGTAAAGTTGTTTACACAGAGCAAGTTAGTGAAACAATAGATGAACCAAACTACGAAGCTGCATTGGAAGCTTTAAAATAATTAATGAAAAATCCCAATGACAGTTATTTTATAACTCGTATCAAAAGCATAAAATATGCAGCAAAAGGTGCATATTTATTATTGAAAACAGAAGCAAGTATTCAAATACAGTTTTCTGTTGCTATGATAATGATTGTCATTGGGTTTTTATTTGAAATTTCTTCTATTGAATGGATGTTTCAACTTCTTGCAATTGGTTTGGTTTTAGTTTCAGAATCCTTGAATACAGGAATTGAAAAATTATGTGATTTTATTCATCCTGAATATCACAAAAAAATTGGTTTTATAAAAGATATTTCCGCAGGAGCATCCACATTTGCCGCTATAATTGCTATTATTATTGGTTTGATAATTTACCTTCCAAAATTCATAATTTTTCAATAAATATTACTTTTTTTTACATCAAAATCTTTAATTTGAAACCCGAAATATTTATGTATTTTTGTGGCTTATGGTAAAAAAGAAAAAAATTAGCTCTAAAACTAGTAGAGCTAAAAAGAAAAATAATGGAATAAAGGCTTTTTTTAAAAGCCAACAAACGCATCTTGTTTTTGGTGTTTTTATTCTTACTTCTGCCATTTTTTTATTAGGATCTTTTTATTCATTTTTAATGCATTGGAAAGAAGATCAAAGTCAATTGAATATGTTTTCTGATAAGAATTCTGGAACAGAAAACTTACTAGGAAAACTAGGTGCTTCCGTTAGTGATTTTATGGTTTACGATGGCTTTGGTATTTCAACTTTTATATTGCCAATATTATTATTTTTTACAGGTTTGTATGCCATTTTAAGTATTCCATTAAAACAGCTCCGAAACTCTTGGCTTATTGGAATTATATTGATGATTTGGGGAACATTGTTATTTGCATATTTAAACCTTGAAAATTCTTTGTTCGCTGGTAAAGTTGGGTATGAGTTAAATAATTATTTGCAAATTTATATTGGGAAAGTTGGTGTATTTATAATATTATTACTCACGATGTTGGTGTTTTTAATATCAAAATTTAAACTGACTCCTGAAAAAATAAAGAATGTAATTCCTAAAGGGAAAGAGAAAAAGCAAAATACAATTCTTGATGATGTTACCGATGAGGGATATATTACTGAGAGTGTTCATGGAAATTTAAACTCTGAACTTGAATTGAATATTGATTCAGATACAACAATTCAACAGGAAGAAAATTTAATTGAAGAGATTAAAGTAATTTCTGAAAAGAAATCAGTTCCAGATAAAAAAGAACAAATTGATAGTGATATTGAAATTGTTGTAGAAAACCCGATTGAAGAAGAACACACTGTTGAAAATCTTTCAAATAAGTTGGTAGAAGATTTTGGTGAGTTTGACCCAAAGTTAGATTTGGCAAATTACAAGTTTCCAACACTCAAATTATTAAGAGATTATAGAAATGAGCATATAACAATTGATAAGGTAGAACTTGAAAACAATAAGAATAAAATTGTTGAAACGCTTAACAACTATAGTATTGGAATTTCAAGCATTAAAGCAACTATAGGTCCTACAGTTACACTTTATGAGATTGTACCAAATGCAGGAATTAGAATTTCTAAAATTAAAAATTTAGAAGATGATATTGCTCTTTCATTATCAGCTTTAGGAATTAGAATAATTGCTCCAATTCCGGGTAGAGGAACTATTGGAATAGAAGTTCCTAATAAAAATCCTTCTATTGTTTCTATGAAATCTGTTTTATCATCACAAAAATTCCAAAATTGTAAAATGGAATTACCTGTTGCTTTAGGAAAAACAATTTCAAATGAAACCTATTTAATTGATTTGGTAAAAATGCCACATTTGTTAATGGCAGGAGCTACTGGTCAAGGAAAATCGGTAGGATTAAATGCAGTTTTGGCTTCATTGTTATACAAAAAACATCCAGCCGAATTGAAATTTGTTTTAATTGATCCTAAAAAGGTAGAACTTTCATTATACAATAAAATTGAACGACACTATTTGGCAAAATTACCAGATACTGATGAAGCAATTATTACAGATACAACGAGGGTAATCAATACGTTAAACTCTTTGTGTATTGAAATGGATAATCGTTATGATTTGTTAAAAACTGCTTATGTAAGAAATATTAAAGAATACAATGTTAAATTTAAGAGTAGAAAATTAAATCCGGAAAACGGACATAGATATTTACCCTATATAGTTTTGATAATTGATGAATTTGCCGATTTAATAATGACAGCGGGTAAAGAAATTGAAACTCCAATTGCACGTTTGGCTCAGTTATCTCGTGCTATTGGTATACATTTAATTGTAGCGACTCAACGTCCATCAGTAAATGTGATTACAGGTATTATTAAGGCAAATTTTCCTGCTAGAGTTGCTTTTAGGGTTACTTCAAAAATTGATTCTCGAACTATTTTAGATTCCCAAGGTGCAGATCAACTGATAGGAAAAGGAGATATGCTAATTTCAACGGGTAATGATTTAACAAGATTACAATGTGCTTTTATTGATACTCCAGAGGTTGAAAAAGTAACAGATTATATTGGGTCACAAAGAGCTTATGCCAGTGCACATTTACTGCCTGAATATGTAGGTGAAGAAAGTGGTACAAGTGTTGATATAGATATTGCTGATAGGGATAAATTATTTGAAGAAGCAGCTCATTTAGTGATAAATTCCCAACAAGGTTCAGCATCTTTATTACAAAGAAAATTAAAATTGGGATATAATAGAGCAGGTAGAATTATTGATCAATTAGAGGCAGCAAATATTGTAGGGCCATTTGAAGGAAGTAAAGCCAGACAGGTTTTGGTACCTGATGTGATTTCTTTAAAAAAGTTATTGGACAATGAAAAAATTTAATAAAATGAAAAATATTTTAAACTTAACCTTAGTAGTTTTTACATTTTTTACTGCATTTTCTCAAAATGGAGAAGAAGCAAAAAAAATATTAGATCAAGTATCAGATAAAATGAGTTCATATAAAAATATTTATATTGAATTTGACTATATACTTGAAAATAAAACTGAAGATGTTCAACAAGATATGAATGGAGATGTTATTTTACAAGGAGATAAATACATTGTTAATTTTTTTGGTTCGACACAAATGTTTGATGGAATAAAGACTTATACAATAATTCCAGAAAATGAAGAAGTAAACATTTCAATTGCTGATATTGATGATAACAATACTATTACTCCGTCAAAATTATTTTCTTTTTATAAAATTGGCTATACATATAATATGGATGAATTAAAAAATATAAAAGGAAAGAAAATTCAATTTGTAAAATTAGTTCCAATTGATTCAAATTCAGAAGTTGCATCGGTTTTAGTTGGAATAAATAATAAAACCAACCACATATATATTATCAAAGAAATTGGTAAAAATGGAACAGATACTACTTTAACTGTAAAAAAGATAAAAACCAATCAAAATTTAAAAGATAATTTGTTTTTATTTGATCAAAATAAATATAAAGATTTGGGTTATATTATTAATGATTAAAATTAATATTCTTAATTATTGTTTAATAAATATTTATAAATGAAAATCTTAAATAAATACATACTTAAGAGTTTTCTTGTCCCTTTTTTAGCTACATTTTTTATAATACTTTTTGTCCTGATTATGCAAGCTTTATGGTTGCAGTTTGACAAAATAGCAGGAAAAGGAATAAGTATTATGATAATAATAAAGTTTTTAGGGTATATTGCTTTAATGATGATGCCAACGGCATTGCCAATTGCTATATTATTATCTTCAATTATGTCTTTAGGTAATTTGGCAGAAAATTATGAATTTGCCGCTATAAAATCTGCTGGAGTTTCTTTGCAACGTTTTATCAGACCCTTAATTATTTTGATGTTTGTTTTAAGTGGAATAAATTTTTTATTCTTAAACTATGTTTTTCCCTTTGCTTCATTAAAATCAAAAAACTTGATATACAATATGAAAATGAAAGAACCGGGATTGGCTCTAGTTGCAGGTACTTTTAACAGTGAAATTCCTGGTTATAGTATACTTTTTGATGAAAAATATGGTGAAGATAATAATCTGTTAAAAAATGTATTGATTTATGAGATTAAATCAAATAATATAATTGATAAAACTATAACTGCAGAAAAAGGAGAAATAATTTCTGAAGAAGGAAGCAGGTATTTAACATTGGTTTTAAAAGATGGATTTTTTAATCAGGAAATAATGGGGAAAAGAAGAACGTCAAAAGAAAGGGAAAGAGTTCCAGCATTAAAAGCCAAATTTGATGAATATAAGATAAATATAGATATTTCAAATATAGGAAATTTTGACCCTGATGATGTAAAGTACAAAACTGGAAAAGAAATGCTTAGTCTAAACCAACTTGGTTATTACGCAGATTCATTGGAAACTCCTTATAATAACTTTATAAATAATAGATCATTACGTATTTTTAAAACTCTTCAAGCGGGTAAATTAGTTAAAGATACTTTACCTAATTCTGAATTAAATCTTAATATTTTAGAAAATTTTAATAAAAAAAATCAGAAACTAGTAGTTGATAATGCATATAATTTGGTGCAAGGAAATTTAGATAATATTAAAAGTTTTACAGAAACTTTAAAAAATAAGCAAAAACTTATTAATGCGTATGATACTGAATTTCATAAACGTATAGCTTTTTCATTGGCATGTTTGGTCTTATTTTTTATTGGTACACCTTTGGGTTCAATAATACGTAAAGGAGGATTTGGCTTACCTATGATTATGGCAATAGTTATTTTTGTAATTTATTTTTTCATTTCAACTTTTGGAAAAAATATGGCAGAATCTAATTCAGTTTCACCGTTTTTTGGAGGTTGGTTGGCTACTTTTGTTTTATTACCTTTTGGTGTTATGTTAATGATTAGAGCAACAAAAGATAAAGGAATCTTTAATATTGATGCATTTTTACAACCAATAACAAATTTATTTAATAAATTATTTAAATTAGAAAATAATAAACCCTCTTAAAATGGAATCTACAAATAATACAACTATTCAATTGGATAATATTGAGGATGCGATTGATGATATTAAAAATGGGAAATTGATCATTGTTGTTGATGATGAAGATAGAGAGAATGAAGGTGATTTTGTGGCTGCAGCCGAAATGGTAACGCCCGAAATGATAAATTTCATGGCCACAAATGGTAGAGGTTTGATATGCGCTCCTTTAACTGAAAAAAGATGTGATGAATTAGACCTAAATTTAATGGTTGGTAAAAATACAGTTTTACACAATACGCAATTTACAGTTTCAATCGATTTGATTGGAGATGGATGTACTACAGGAATTTCAGCACATGATCGTGCTAAAACTGTAAAAGCTTTAATAAAAGATAAAACAGTAGCAGGTGATTTAGGTAGACCAGGTCATATATTTCCATTAAGGGCAAAAGAAGGAGGAGTTTTAAGAAGAACAGGCCATACAGAAGCTGCAATTGATTTAGCTCGTTTAGCAGGATTAAAACCAGCTGGGTTATTGGTTGAAATATTAAATGAAGATGGTACAATGGCTCGTTTACCACAATTAACGGAAGTTGCTAAAAAATTTGATCTTAAAATAATTTCAATAGAAGATTTAGTTGCTTATAGAATGCGCCATGATTCATTAATTGATAAAATTGAAGATTTTACAATTGAAACTCGTTTTGGGAAATATTGTTTACGCGCCTATAAGCAAACAACAAATAATCAAGTGCATATAGCTTTGTCTAAAGGTGAATGGGAGTTAGGTGAAGATGTTTTAGTTAGAGTAAATTCAACTTTAGTAAATAATGATATTATAGGCACTTTAACTTCAAACCCTGATGATAAACTTGCAAAAATGTTTGATATAATTAATAAGGAAGATAAAGGAGTAGTTGTTTTTATCAACCAAGATTACCATACATTCGATTTGATTAATAGACTTTCTCAGTTAAAAATTGCTCAAAATGAAAACAAAAAACCTGATCCAGTAGTTAAAATGGATGAGAAAGATTTTGGAATTGGAGCACAAATTTTACATGATTTAAAAATCAGTAAAATACGATTAATATCTAATGGTGAATATGTTGCTAAAAGAGTTGGTATGATTGGTTATGGTTTAGAAATTGTTGATTATGTTTCTTATTGATAAATATGAACAGTTTTTAAATTATGTTTTGAATAATAAAAAGCATTTTTAAATGGCACTCATTTACAAATTAAAAATTTCTTTTTGTACCTTCGTATAAGTGAATAAACTTCGTAAAATATTATATCCTTTCTCATTACTTTATGGAGAATTAATAAAATACCGAAATATAGCTTATGAAAAAGGCATATTTACTTCAGTAGCATTTGATATTCCAATTATAGTTGTTGGTAACTTAAATGTAGGTGGTACCGGTAAATCTCCTCAAATTGAGTATTTGATTCGTTTATTGCAAAACGATTATAAAATTGCAGTTTTAAGTAGAGGATATAAAAGAAAGTCAGAAGGCTTTCAATTGGCTGATAGAAATTCAACTTCAGAGCAAATAGGTGATGAACCTTTACAGTTTTATAGAAAATTTAAAGATTTAATAGTAGCGGTTGATACTAAAAGAGTAAATGGTATAAAACAGTTAAAAAATTTAAAATTACCTCCAAATGTAATTTTGTTAGATGATGCTTTTCAGCACAGAAAAGTACAAGCTGGTTTAACAATTCTATTAACTGCTTATGGAAATTTATATGTTGATGATACAATGTTACCAACAGGTTATTTACGTGAAAAACGAGAAGGAGCTAAAAGAGCCCAGATAATAGTAGTTACTAAATGCCATGATAAATTATCAGAAAGTGAACAATATAAAATTTCAAAAAAATTAAAACCGGAATTAAATCAAACGGTTTTTTTTAGCACCATAGCATATAACGAATCCATTATTGGTAAAAATGATGAAATAAGTATTTCAGAATTAAATGAACATAAAGTTTTATTGGTTACTGGAATTGCAAACAGTAAACCTTTAGAGGAGTTTTTAAAAAGTAAAAATATTGAATTTAAACATTTAAAATTTGCTGATCACCATAATTTCACTAGTTCAGATAAAGAAAGAATAATTCAAAATTTTAAAAATATTCAAGCAAATAAAAAAATAATTTTAACAACCGAAAAAGATTATGTGCGTACTTTTTCAAATGATAAAAACCAGTTATATTACTTGCCTATAAAAACTAAATTTATTGATAATGAAAATGACTTTAATAAACTAATTTTAAACTATGTACAACAAGATTCAAGAAACAGTTAAATATTTAAAAAACAAAGGCTTATCTAATCCAGATTTTGGTATTATATTAGGTACAGGTTTGGGTAGTTTGGTAAATATAATTGATATTAAAATTAAAATTCCTTACCAAGATATTCCAAATTTTCCTGTTTCAACCGTAACAGGTCATTCAGGTACTTTAATTTATGGTAGTTTAGGTGGTAAAAATGTAATTGCAATGCAAGGAAGATTTCATTTTTATGAAGGCTGGGAAATGGAAGAGGTTACATTTCCAGTTAGAGTAATGAAATTTTTAGGAGTAAAAAATTTAATTGTCTCAAATGCGTCAGGCGGGGTTAATCCAGATTTTAAAGTTGGTGATATTATGATAATAACAGATCATATTAATATGATGCCAAAACATCCATTGCGAGGAGAAAATGATGAACGTTTTGGGCCACGTTTTTTAGATATGCATGAACCTTATAATTTGAAAATGATTGCTTTAATGGAAGATGTAGCTAAAAAAAATAATATTAAGATTCAAAAGGGTGTTTATTTAGCTTTACAAGGTCCTACTTTTGAAACACCCGCAGAATATAAAATGGTTAAAATAATAGGAGCCGATGCAGTAGGTATGAGCACTGTTCCTGAAGTTATTGTTGCTAAACATATGGGTATTGAATGCTTTGGCTTGTCAGTTATAACAGATTTAGGTATTGAAGGTCATATTGAAGAGGTTTCTCATGAGGCTGTACAACAAGCAGCTAAATCTTCCGAGAAAAATATTAGTAAGTTGGTAGAAGAATTTATTTTAAATTTTATGATATAAACTAAAAAGCACCTCTAGAATAGAGGTGCTTAGCTTACTAACTCAAAATTAATCATAATGAAAACAAAATTAATGGGGAACTTTGCTTCGTTATTAATATATGCAAAACATGTGCCAAAAAATAGTTATTGATGTTAATTCTTTGTTAAGGTGTATGATAATATAATTAAACCAAATGTTTATGTGCACGGTAAGATGATCTAACCAAAGCACCACTTTCAACATATTTAAACCCTAATTCAAGTCCTATTTTTTTGTATTTGTTAAATTGCTCAGGTTTAATAAAATCATGAACTGGTAAATGTTTTTTACTTGGTTGTAAATATTGACCAATAGTCACAATATCAACATCAGCATTTTTTAAATCTTGTAAGGATTCGATTACTTCATTTTCTGTTTCTCCTAAACCAAGCATAATTCCAGATTTAGTTCTACGTTGCCCACTATCTTTGATATATTTTAAAACCTCTAAACTTCTATCATATTTAGCTTGTATTCTAACTTCACGAGTAAG
>DAOVTC010000040.1 GCA_030633285.1 Flavobacteriaceae bacterium | reverse complement strand
ATTCAAGAAAAAATGTTGATGATGAAAGACAATCCTGAAAAATTGAAAAAGTTAGAGGAAAAATTAGAGAAAGAACATAATAAAGTAAAGGAGGAATAATTCTCAAATTAGTAGCTAAAAAAAATTAATTAAAAAAATCAATATAGATCTTTATATCAATGAAAAGTTTTGAAAGTTTAAAAGAGATTGTACATTCAGATATTCGTCAAAATCTTCGTTCCACTTGGTTTTGGGCATATAGTATATTATTTGGTGGATTTGTAGCCGTAATGTTTACATCAGGTATAACCGAATCACAAATTATTGGGTTTGTTGGTTTAAGTCGACTAATGGTTACTTTTATGCAAATTAGTATGGCAATTTTGCCAATTTATGTACTTATTTCAACAGTACGTTCTGTTGTAGGTGATAGAGAGAATAGCGTGATGGAGTATATATTGTCCTTACCCATATCTTTTAGTAGTTATTTTTGGGGTAAGCTTGTAGGTCGTTTTTTAATTATTTATACTCCAGTATTTATTGCTTTATTAGGTTCTGTAATTTGGGCATTAATTACCAATATTGATGTGCCGTGGGACTTATTTTTCTTGTATAGTGCTTTGTTAGCATCTTTGGTATTTTTCTTTTTAGGTTTAAGTATGTATATTTCAGCAAGAGCTTCATCACAAGATATTGCAGTTAGTACTGCATTTATTATTTGGTTATTTCTTGTTGCATTTATAGATTTAATTTTAATAGGAATTATGTTGCGAATGCGTGGCAATCCAGATTTAATAATTGGTTTGGGAATGTTAAACCCTTTACAGGTGTTTAGAACAGGAAGTTTAATTCTTTTTGATCCTCAACTTACAGTAATGGGTACAGCTTCATACTATGTGTTAGATACGGTAAATCGTAGTGTTTTTATCATATTTTCTATATTGTATCCAATTGTTTTAGGTTTTGTGTTTGCCTTTTTAGGGAATAGATATTTTAATAGAAATGATGTTGTTTAAGTAAAATAACGAAGAGAGAAGAAAGAATAAAGAAAAGAGACTAATAGCAAGAGCTAAAAATTTAGTCACACAAGGAAATGATTATATAAATGTTACACCTGCCTCGCCGGCAGTCGGGTATGACCGATAAAACAATAAATATGAACAGATGAAATACATAATATATTTAATGGGCTTACTAATGATAACGAGTTTGTACTACTCATGTGGTTACATAAATGCATCGCCTGTTAATCAAATTTTTCCAACAGATCCAGACACCACAAGCATTTTTGAATTAGCAATTTTTTTAGAACCCGATCAACTTAATGTAATTATTGACGAAGAAACTACACTCTTAAATGGGTTAAAAAGATATAAAGGTATAGTAGCAATTCCTCAAGATGGTGATGATTTTCGCAGAGATTCATTAGATGAAGTTTATTGGCCTAGAGTTAGTGTAATTGAAGGAGATTTTAGAGGAGCATCTATACGTTCTGGTCGCTGCATGGATGGAAATTACCGTAAATCTGATTTTAGAGCAGCTGATGTTAGATGGACTATTTTTGATGGTTCAATTATGGATAGTATTAATTTTCAGCAAAGTAGATTGTTTCATGTTAAAGTAAATCATGCACACTTATCAAATTCTAACTTTAGAGGAGCGAATATGTTTGGTATGGAGGGGCATTTTACCACAATGCGAAATTGTGATTTTTCTGGAGCTTTAATGAAAGATTCAGAATTTTTAGAAAGTGATTTGACAGGATCTAAAGGTATTAGAGCAAAACTATTCAGGGCTGTACTTTTAAAATCTAAATTGGATAGCTGTGATTTTTCCTATGCTGATTTTACCGGTGCAGGATTAGAGGAATCTAGTTTTGTTAATTCACGACTTTGGTATGCCAATTTTCAGGGAGGTCATTTACAAGGAACTGATTTTAGTGGTGCCGATTTAAAAGGGTGTAATTTTTTTGGTACTGAATTTGAAAATACAAACTTTAAAGGAGCTAAAAATATTCCTAAAGAAATTTTAGGGTTTATTGATGAAAATGATTTAGCAACCGGTGTTTGGCAAGACACGAAGTAATTGTCAGTTTCCCGTTAATAGTCAGTAGTTTTGAGAAGTTTATAAAAACTAAATAACCATAATAATGCGATTATCTATTTTCTTTAAAATTATCATTTTAATTTTTGCTTTTTGGTTGTTTGTTTTTGCTTCTACACCAAATATTAAAGTACAGGAAACAGATTATAATACCTATGTTTTAGATACTGCAAAAAGTAAAATCCATTGGAATTGTGCTCATTACGGGCTTATAAAATTTAAAAGCGGAACAATACTTTTAGAGAATGAACAACCGATTACAGCCAATTTTACTATTGATATGACAAGTGTTATTAATACCGATATTGATAATAAATTATTGCAAGGCACGCTTCAAAATGTATTAAAATCTATTGAATTTTTTAATACCGATATTTATCCTGAATCACATTTTGAATCACATTCTATTATTAAAACCAGTGAAAATAATTACAATATATCAGGGGATTTTATAATTTTTGATACAGGTATTTGTACTGATTTTGAAGGAACAATAGAAGTGAAAAATGACAGTGTATATTTTAATACCAAAACTATTATTTTAGATCGTACAGATTGGGGTGTTTTTTACGGTTCAGCAAATAATCCAAAACCAAAAGAAGAGGAGGAAGGCTTTGTCGTAACTGATACCATTTTGTTAGATGCTCATATTATTGCTTATAAGAAGCAGTAGTGTTAGGCAAAATGCCATAGTAGTATAGTACAATACTTTATTTTATACCAAACAATTTATTAAATAGTGATTGTTTCTTTTCTTTTGACATAGTTTTCATTGCTACTTCAGGATTATCTCCAAAACCTAAAACAGCTGCTTTATCACAATTTTTTACAATAATTTCTTCTATCATATCATCATAATTGGTATCTCTGTCTCCAAAATAATTATTTAAAAATTTTTCAGCGGAATCCATTCCAGCAACATCTTCAATTGCACATAAAGCTTTGTATAAAGGTATTACAGCCTGTTTTACTTTGTCATGAACAGGTCTTCTGTAGGCAGTATAGTTTATTATATTTCTATCAGCATCTACTCGGGTAACAAAATCGGTTACTACCCAATAATACTTTCCGTCTTTTGCCAAATTTTTAACTACAGCCATTACATTTTCCTTATCCATAATATGATCCCAAACTATTTTGAACATAATTTTTGGCATATCAGGATGGCGAATAATATTGTGTGAAGAACCTATTAATTCTTCATCACTATAACCGGAAATTTTTGTAAAAATATCATTTGTTTCAATAATGATACCTTTTGGATCAGTTACACTAATTAAAACCTCTTCATCCGGAATGATAATTTCCTCATTTATTGGTGTTGGACGATCTTTTTTAGTAAATTTTTTATCTCTCGTATTTTCCATTATAGTAAATTTAGCACGTACATCCAAAGTTACACATTATTATGTAATTGTTTGAAATGTAAATTGTGTTTTTTAGCTAAACAAGACTCTTGGTAACACAAGTAACATGAATTTTACTTTATATAATGATTTTTGTTTAAGAAATCTAAATGCGGTAAAATCTTTATTCTAAAGAAGAATTTATTAATTTATTTTTTTAAAATCAATTCTTTATAGTCAATAAAACTTTGTTTTACAATTTGTTTGGCGATTTCAGCATTTTGAAATTCTCGAACTTCTACAGTTTTATTTTCCAGTTTTTTATAATCTTCAAAAAAGTTTCGAAGTTCTTTAATAAAGTGCTCCGGTAATTCTGAAATATCATTAATGTGATTTACACTCATATCATTTTCTGCAACAGCAATAATTTTATCATCGTGTTCACCTTGATCGAGCATGCGCATAACACCAATAACTCTAGCAGAGACGATACACATAGGTACGATGGAAATTTGTGATAAAACTAAAATATCTAAAGGATCATGGTCATCACAATATGATTTTGGAATGAACCCGTAATTAGCTGGATAATACATAGATGCATATAAAACGCGATCTAGTTTTAATAACCCGCTTTCTTTATCTAGTTCGTATTTTGCACGTGTGTTCATAGGAATTTCAATAATTCCATTAACTATTTCAGGTGCATTACTTCCTTCATTTACAGAATGCCATGGATTACTCGGTTTGATATACATATTGTATTTATTTTTATAACAAAACAAAATTACAAAAAAGTAACGGGAAGATTATAATAGATAAAACAAATTTGGGTATTAACTTTTTCTAAATTTCATTTTTCCAAAAATTATCAATACCACTCCGAATATGGAAAGAAAACCACCAAAAATTTCATAAGGCTTTGGAAATTGACCAAAAAATAAATAAGCTCCAAACAAGATGAAAAATGATTTGGTACTTGATATCATTGCTTTTTTAGATAGATCAATATATTGTAATGCCAATAATCCGGTTACAGCGGTTAAAAACGGACCTAAAATTGAACCAATAAAAATATTTTTCAGGGCACTTACCGGAATATTAAAACTTAGATCCTGATAAAACATAAAGATCAATGAAAATATAAATAAAAATAAAGCTCTGTTTAGGGTGATTAAAATAGGAGAAAGAGTTGTAATATATTTTTTAGATATTACTGAAACAGTAGCAAATAAAAAGGTGGAATAAACTATATATTGTGTACCGTCAATAAACATAGTTTTTAAGTTAGAACCTCCTTTATATCCAATAATAAACGCTCCAGCAAGGGCTAAAAACACACCAAAAATTTCTAATGCATTTAATCTCTCTTTTAAAAAAATAAAACTTAATGTAAGCACAAAAACTGGTGAAATATTTCCTAAAAAAGAAGTAATTGCAGGATTTGGAATTGTACTGATAGATTTAAAGAAAAAAGTTGTTGCAACAAGCTCAATAAGCCCAAGAATAATAAAAAGCCTATAAGTATTTCGACCAAATGTTTTTAATTTAGCGAATGATTTATTTTTAATAGCAAAAAGACTTATCCAAATCAAACCAAATCCAAACCAAAACACACCAAATTGAGCTAAAGAAATCTCATTTAAAGCAGCTTTACTAAAAATATAAACATTTGAAACTGAAATAACAGAAACAAATGCCAGTAAATATCCTTTGTATTGATCGCTCACTATATTTAATTTGAATGGTAAAACAAATTTACTTTGAAATGTACAAAGATAAGATACTTATGTAACAGAATTCTTTATAAAATAACGTTATTCCTTCTTAATAAATTCTAAGTCAAGTACATTAAAATTGTTTGCTGCTTTAACCAATAGGGTAGAACCGATAGCTTCAAATAAATGATTTGTTTTGACTATAAATTCGGCTTGTTTTTCAATTTTATAATTAGGTATTCCTACCAATGTTAAATCTGTGGTTGCTGATTGCTCCTCAATTATATCATAAAATGGTTTTTGTTCTATAGCATTATTAATAATTTTAATTTCAACATTTACCCTTAAATCTTCAACCAATTTTGCAATTTTTGAATGTATAATATCTCTATCAACATTGTTATTATTTACAAACAAAACTCTAATATTTGTGTTATTCCACCTTGGGGATGCAATGATAAATCGTGCAATATTCAACATCATTTCAGCATTCTTGCTATCCGTTTCCCGCCACCATAAATCAACCGTTTGGTAGTCGCCAAATTTTGTTTTCCTATCAAAATCTAAATACAGCAAATTATAATCTAACAGCAATAATGTTTCTGTCATTTTAGAATATTCAACAGAATTTTCTAAACCTTTAGGCCATCCCATCATTATAGTATTTGGCTCAACACCAGAAAATCCAAAAGTTGAGGCAATATTTGTGATGCCTTTATAAATATTATCAACTTTTATTTGCCTTGCAAATATCCCGAGTTCTTTAAAAGTATCATCTCTAACAATTTGCTCGGTTTTTCGTAAGGGTTTATCATTTTTTTTATCGAGAATCAATTTAAAATTAGTAACTATTCCTGTACGTCCGGATACGGTTTTACCTAATTCTAATAAAAAACGTTGATGTTCACTTACCCCACTAAACAGAATAATATTCGGGTTCCAATTGGTGTTTTCATCAACTTCTGAGTCAATTCTTTTTAAACCTGTATTTACAACATTTTCCCAAACACTTCGCCAAACATCATTAGATTGTAATTTTACTTCTTTTCGTTGTAGCCAAAAAAACAAGCCACCAACAACTGCTAAGGCGCCAATCATAGCCATCATATCTAGCTTAAACATCACTCCAAAACTGGCAATAAAGCCAAGCAAACCAATCCATCGTTTAATTTTAAATGTTGGCTGAAAATCAGGATTTGCCCAACTCTCTAAAAAATAAGTAATATTAATAAAGCCGTAAGCTGTTAGATAAAACATAGAAACTATGCGAGCAATAACATCTAATTCTCCAATTAAAATACCAGCTTCAGCAATAATAAAAACTAGAAATAATGCATTTACTGGTTCATTATTTTTTCCTCTTCCTTTTCCAAATATTTTAGGTGTTACTTGATCCATAGACATGGCTTGTAAAATTCTCGGACCACCAAGAATTCCTCCTAAGGCAGAAGATAATGTTGCTCCCCAAATTCCAGCAACAACTACTGGAGCAAAAAAGGCCATTTTCATTAAAATATTATAATCTGTTTTTAATACTTCAGAGTTGATATTATATGCCATAAAAACAGCAAGACCTATATAAACTACTAATCCTACACCAATAGCTGATAAAGTACCAAAAGGAATGGACTTTTTAGGATCTTTTAAATCACCGCTCATGGCAATACCAGCAGTAAAACCGGTAACAGCAGGGAAAAATATAGCAAATACAATTTCTAAAGAGACAGCACCTTCAGTAGCAAACATAGGTACAGTTTCTGGCGCGAATTCTGTTGTTCCAAAAAAGATAGAAACCAATGAAATTATAATGGCTGCCAGAATAAAAAATTGTGCTTTTAATGCAACAGATGTACTTATTAATGCTAAAGCTGTAATTGCTATTAATGCAATAGTACCAGTTATTCTAAAGGCATTAATAGACATACCAAAGCCAAAATAACTGTTGAAACTTTCGGCAAAACCAATTAAATATAAGGCAATAGAAAAAGCTGTTCCAACATATAATGCGATACCTATTGAACCACCAATAGGAATTCCCATACTTCGGGATAGCACATAATAAATACCTCCGGCACCAATTTTTTTGTCGGTTGCAACTGATGAAACACTTAAACCTGTTGTGATAGCAATAACATGTGCTATAATAATAATGGCAATTGCACCAACTAAACCAGCGTTACCAACAACCCAACCCAAACGCATATACATGATTACACCTAAAATGGTTAGTATAGAAGGTGTAAATACTCCTGCAAATGCTCCAAATTTGTTTTTTTCTGCCATTATAATTACTCACAAAATAAAGGGTGAATATAGCTAATCTTTTTTTAATTTAAAAGAATTACTCTCGGCTATATAACGCTGTATCTACTGCAATGTTATCTCTAAAAGAGAACATAAATAATTAATTTTGATAAATCGTATGTAAAGTGTATATTTGTGTATGTTTAGTCGACTTTCAAAAAAAGAAATACAAGCTTTAAAAGCCATTAGAAAGCATTTATTTGATTTTGGTAAAATGCCTAGTGTTCGGAACTTGATGAGAGAATTAGAATACAAATCTCCGCGTTCTGCATCTGTTATTATTAATGATTTAGAAGAAAAAGGTATTTTAACAAAAAAACAAGATGGGAGCTTTCAATTGACAGAATTTGAACTACCCGAAGATTTTGGCACAAGGGAACAAACTGTAAAAGTACCATTACTAGGCTCTGTAGCCTGCGGTTTGCCAATTTTTGCTGAAGCCAATATTGAAGCAAATATTCCTATTTCAATTAAATTAATAAAAAAAGGACATAAATATTTTTTATTAAGAGCAAAAGGAGATTCTATGGATAATGCAGGGATTAATGATGGGGATTTGGTTTTAATAAGGCAACAACAACATGCAGAAAATGGTGATAAAGTGGTTGCATTAATTGATGATGAGGCTACAATTAAAGAATACCATCACACAGGCAGCTTGGTTGTTTTAAAACCAAAATCAAATAATAAAAAATACCAGCCGATTATTTTATCTGATGAATTTAGAATACAAGGTATTGTTGAAGCGGTGATATCAATTTAAAAGGGTTTTGGCCTCTTAATCTTGATTACGCAAAGTCTCACAACTTTGAGTTATTTAAACCCAATTTCCTTT
>DAOVTC010000107.1 GCA_030633285.1 Flavobacteriaceae bacterium | reverse complement strand
TAAATTCAAAAATAAAGATAAACCAATTAATAAACCTGAAATAAATGCAATAATCGAATTGTTTTTAAAATAGAAATAATTGATAATTGAGCCCAAAAATCCAGCCACAAAAGAAAACTGTCCAATAGCTAAAAGTAATTTGTTTTTTTTATTTTTCACTTTATTATTATTATAAGTGAACATTAATTATTTGTTCTTATAATTTATAATTAAGGATTAATTTTTTGAACTTCTACATTCTGCATTTTTTTTATCAGCCAAATATGCGAACCAAATAACAACAATGCAATTATCATAATTATTGCACTTACAGTTATATCCCGATTTGCTCTGTGTTCAACCATTTTAATTTTAGCAGATTTTGCTTCATCAAACATTTTTTGAATTGTTTTGTCATCAGGAATATACGCTTGATCTTTTTGAGTAGATTTCAAGATATCCATTTTAAAATTTTCGAATGATGCTAAACTAGCATTATTACGATCTGAATAGATAGTTACTGCTAAAGGATCACTTTTGTCTATATATGATGACACTAAACTTGATAATGATATGAGAATTGTGATAACTGCAATCACACATATAATAACTGCATAAATTTGAATAATTTTTTGTTTTTTTTCCATGATTTCAGGATTTAATTGAAGAGTTTGTTTTTATTTCCTTAATTGAAGTTAAATTTTTAACGAAATATTTACTTTAGACAATGCTTAAGCATTTTGAAAATTATCATATTTCCTTACATTTAGCTTAAAATAAAAGTAATGTTGTACAAAATTTGTTTTGCTCACACATAAAGGTACAAAAAAAGTCTCATTTACAGGTAGCTATATTTTATTTTTAAATTTGTTGGATATATTGTAAAACTAGATGAACTTACTAAGATCTGTTGGACCCTCTAAAATAGTTTTAACAATACTAACAGTTTGATCTTCATTAACATATTCATACCATTTTATTAATGAAATTTGAAGGTTAACTATTTCAATTCCAATAATTGAGTGTGGATGAACACAACTACCATCATTAAAATGTGGAATGTCTCCTGGGTCAGGAAAACGAGGTCTGTGCGTATGACCACAAATCAACATTTGGTTATTGTTTTTGACAATCCATTTGTTTAATTTTTTTTCAACTTTTATCAAACCTGAATAGTTTTTTGCCGGACTGGTAGGATCACTTATTCCAAACCATTTTTGCATGTATTTCCAAAAATAACGTACAAAAAAACGATTGAATTTCCAACGAACATAGTTCATATAGTCGGCTTGATGTCCATGAATTAAAAAAATACTTTTTTTGGTGCTTTCTAATTCTAATAATAAACTTTCATAGTATTCTAAATCAAAAAAAGTGTTTTTTGCAGCAATATTTTTAGGTGTAAAAAAAGTTCTAAATACCTTTTCTACCTTTAATGGATTCCTAAATTCCATATCATGATTACCCCAAAGCAAGTACAATCTGTTTTTTTGATGAAAGAGTTTTAATAAATTAAAAGTATGTTCATTTGCTTTATAAATTGGTTCAAAAGATTTGTTTTCCCAGAGTTCAATTCCATCACCTAATTCAATATAAGTAAAATCCTTTTTATAATATTTCTCCATTGCATAATTGTAAATTTTCAAGTTATGAGCAAAGTCATCAGCATAACTATTATCACCTTTATGTAGATCACTAAAAAATATAATTTTAGAATCTTTGTTGATATTTACTTTTTTAGCATTTTTATAGGCCCTGTCTAATATGGTATTTATTATGCTCAATGAAGTTTATATTATTTTTCAAAAATATAAAAATTAATTTTAGCACAATGAAATGTTTTAAAAGGAAAATACTTGTTTAACTTTGCAAAATGTTAGAAAACAAAAACCAATCACAAACTGATTTATCTGAATTAGGAGAATTCAAATTAATTGAACACCTAACAAATCAAATTAAAATTCATCACAAAAGCACTATAAAAGGTGTAGGTGATGATTGCGCTGTTCTTGAAATTAAAGATAAGCAAACTCTTGTTACAACAGATTTGTTGGTGGAAGGAGTTCATTTTGATTTGAGCTATATGCCTTTAAAACATTTAGGTTATAAGTCAGTAATGGTTAACTTATCAGATGTTTATGCTATGAATGGTGAGGTAAAGCAAATTACTGTTTCTATTGCTGTTTCAAATCGTTTTCCTTTAGAAGCACTAGAAGAATTATACGCTGGTATTAATTTGGCTTGTGCAACTTATCAAGTAGATTTGGTAGGAGGTGATACCACTTCTTCGACAACAGGATTGCTAATTAGCATTACCGCAATAGGTGAAGCAAATAAAGAAGATATTGTTTATCGTGATGGTGCTAAGCCTAATGATTTGTTGGTGGTTACAGGTGATTTAGGTGCGGCATATTTAGGTTTACAGGTTTTAGAGCGAGAAAAACAGGTTTTTGAGGTGAACCCGAATTCACAACCCGATTTAGAAAAATATACTTATTTGGTTGAGAGACAATTAAAACCCGAAGCCAGAAAAGATATTGTTAAATTATTAAAAGATTTAGAGGTAAAACCGACTTCTATGATAGATATTTCTGATGGATTGTCATCTGAAATTTTGCATATTTGTAAGCAATCAAAAGTGGGATGTAATTTATATGAAGATAAAATTCCGTTAGACCAACAAGTAATTTCTACCTGCGAAGAATTTAATATGGATAGTACAACGATTGCCCTTAGCGGAGGAGAAGATTATGAATTACTTTTTACAGTTGCTCAAGAAGATTTTCCGAAAATAAAAGCAAATCCTAACCTTAGTGTAATTGGTCATATAACCGAAGAAAATGAAGGCGTTAATTTAATTACAAGAGCAAATCAAAAAATTGAGATTATTGCTCAAGGTTGGAATACAATGAGTTAAAGTAGTAATTTTTACTCTTCTTTTTTAGCGTCTATAGGAAATGTTTTTCCATCAAAACTTATGCTATTCCTATCCATACTGTTCACAGTTAAGTAAGAAGAACCTGAGCTTGTTACAACAAGTGATATATCAAAACTACCAGTACTACCATTAGCATTAAATTTTATAAATCCTTTTTCCTTTTTATCGTTATACTTAACGTTATAGTTTTTAATTGCTCCTTTAAAACTTATCCCTCCATCATCACTTAATCCAGCGGTAGGGTTTTGTGAAACACCAAAATAAGGCAAATCAATATCAGCACTATCTTTATCAATAATTAGATGGTTTGGATTTGAACTAAGGCTAATTCTTATTCCTTTTTGTGTTGTAGCCCACTCAGCTTCAAAAAAATAAATACCAGAGTTAATCATGGTTTTAATGTTTTCATATCTTTTTTCTTTTCCTGCCTCTTTTTTTTCTTTTTTAGTTTGAGCAGTAAGTGTTATACTTGATAAAGCAATTAAGCAAATAATAAGTAAATAATGTTTCATAGTTTTAAAATTAAAGCTAGTTTTTTGATGTAAATATTGAAATAAATTACACAATTTTTATGCCATAAACAATACAATTTTATTTACAAAATAAAATTAATCTATTATTAATAATAACTTTTTTGAATCCAAAATAGTTTTTAATCCAATGAAAAGTTTCTTTTTGATAAAGAAATACATGAGTTGGATCATTTTTATAAAACCAATTTTCAAAATCTATACCCTTGTGATAGATTAAAGTCATGCAAATCAATTTTCCTTTTGGGTTTAATAAATTATACAATAATTCAAATTCTTTTTTAGGACTGTAAAAATGTTCAATTACTTCACAACAGCTGATAAAATCGTATTTATTCTGAAATAATTCTTTATTGTCAAAGAATAAGGGGTCATAAATTTCTACTTGATAGGTGTCGTTTTTTAATATTTCAGAAATTACAGGAGTGTGCCCTGCTCCAAAATCCAAACCTCTATGATTTTTGTTAAAATATTTTTTTACAGAAGATATAATAGGGTCAGCAAATTTTATATAACCTAGGTCATTAATATGATTTTTGTGATGTTGATACCTTTTTTTTTCTTCAATTTGATTTAGGTATTCACTTATATTTCTATAAATACCTTTGCAAGTTCCGCAAAGATAAAAATGTTGTTTTTCATCTTTAAAAAATGTAGTACCGGTATTAGAACAAAGTGGGCAAGTAGAAGGCATTCTGTTTAATTTACAAACTTAATTAAAGTGTCGATTAATTCATTTTTATTTTCAACATGGCTCATATGGCCATCCGGGAATTCTTGAATTAAAACAAGTGTATTTTTAGTTTGATCGATTAGATCTTGATATTCTAAAGCGGGGTCAAGTTTACTAATAATCATTAAAATAGGAAAGTCAGAAGAATTTAAAATAGAAGTTCTGTCATTTCTAATTTTCATACCTTCCATAGCGGCAATAATACCTTGAGGTGAAGTTTTTAACGCTTCTTGAGTAATCAGCTCTATTTCTTTTGCGAAATTGGTTTTATTTGCTTCTGAGAATAGATTAGGAATTGCCAGTTTTACAAAAGTTTTCGGACTGTGTTTTACGGCTCTAATTGCTCGATCTCTATTTTTTCTTTTTTCATTATCATCAGGTTGAGCAGAGGAGTTCATTAAGCATAATTTTTTGATATTTTTAGGGAATAATTCCGCGTAAGCGAGAGCAATATAACCACCCATACTATGACCAATAAATATGTATTTTCTTAATTTTAAGTAATTTAAAACAAATTCAACCATTTTGGCTTGCTCTTCCATAGTGTGAATATAACCCAAATTACCAGTCAAGCCATGTCCCAATAAATCAATGCAAATTACTCGGTGTTTTTTTACTAAATGCGGAATAATTTCTTTCCACATCGAGATGTTTTCTAAAAAACCATGTAATAATACGATAGCAGAACCACTTCCTTGAATTGTATAGTGAAGATTGATGGATTTATATTGTAAGTTGGCCATTTTTAAAAATTATATAGCTAAATTACTGTATATTTATCAAAAACAGATTACTTAAAAGAGGTGTTTAAAAATAAAATTCGTTTTACCGTAGTATTATTGATGCTGTTACTGATTTCAATAAGTGTAATGCGTTATTTGGATAGTTTTTTAATAACTGAATTCTCACCAAATGGAATCGTTTCTTTTGAATTGGCTAAAGAATTATCAAAATCTAATGAAATAATTAATACCTGGGAT
>DAOVTC010000108.1 GCA_030633285.1 Flavobacteriaceae bacterium | reverse complement strand
TCAGAAATCAAATTAATATTAAAATTAGTATATGCTCCTATCTGAATACTGTAAACAATACTCAAATCTGCCAATAAAGTTTTTGTTGAGTCTAAAACAACGACTTGTCTTATTTCGCGTTGCATTTTGTGTAAAGAATCCGTGTCTACTAAACTTAAATTATTTTTGATTAAATATTCTTCCTTGTACTGTTTTGATTTTGGTAAAAAAGACCATAGAAATAAAATAAGTAAAATCAAGCCAAAAACACCCAATACAATTCGGTGCTTTCTTAATACCGAATTGTTCTCTTCCTCATCCTTTAAAGCAGCTGATATTGTTTTTATCGTATCATTTGCTTCATCGATCTCTTCGTAAATATTTACTAAATTTTTGTCTCTAATAAAAGGCATAAAAATATTTTAAAATCTATAAATCATTTGCATTAGCTATTAATTCAGCAATATCTAAAACTTTTATTTCTGATTCTTTTTCTTTAATTTTAACACCATCAGTCATCATTGTATTACAAAAAGGACATCCTGTGGCTATGATGTTTGGTTTAACTTCTATCGCATCATCTGTACGTTCTTCAAAAATTTCTTTTTCTCCTTTTTCGGCTTCTTTAAACATTTGAGCACCTCCTGCCCCACAACATAAAGCATTTGATTTGCATCGATTCATTTCAACAAGTTCAACATCTAATTTTCTAATTAAATCTCTAGGAGCCTCATAAATATCGTTAGCTCTTCCTAAATAACAAGGATCATGAAAAGTAATTCGTTGTCCACTAAATTTTCCACCTTCAATAGTTATTTTACCTTCATCTAACAAAGATTTTAAAAATTGAGTATGATGCATTACTTCATAATTCCCTCCTAATTCAGGATACTCATTTTTTAGAGTATTAAAACAATGTGGACAAGTTGTTACTATTTTTTTTATTTTATATGCATTCAACACTTCAATATTAGTCATTGCTTGCATTTGAAATAAAAATTCATTACCAGCTCTTTTAGCAGGATCACCAGTGCAACTCTCTTCTGAACCTAAAACTGCAAATTCAACTTTTGCTTCATTTAATATTTTAACAAAAGCTTTTGTGATTTTTTTGGCTCTATCATCAAAACTTCCTGCACAACCAACCCAAAATAAAATCTCAGGGATTTTACCTTCTGCCATCATTTCAGCCATTGTTGGTACTTTCATATTTTTTTATTTAATTTATCCTTATTCATCTTTCCAATTTAACCTATCCATTTGGCTATATTGCCAAGGAGCTCCATTATTTTCAATATTGGTCATCATCACATTTAATTCTTGAGGAGCATCTGATTGTTCCATAACTAAATATCTTCGCAAATCAGTAATAATAGCCAACGGATCAATATTAACAGGGCATTCAGTCACACAAGCATTACAACTCGTACAAGCCCATATCTCTTCATTTGATATTGTTGTGAGCAAAGAGTTATCATCCCCTTTTTCTTTAAAATTATCAATACCGTTTTTGTCAATATATTTACCAACTTCTTCAATTCTATCACGAGTTTTCATCATTATTGCTCGTGGTGAAAGTTCTTTTCCTGTTTGATTTGCCGGACAAACTGATGTACATCTTCCACATTCTGTACAAGTATAAGCATTCATCAATTGAACCCAAGTTAAATCAAAAACATCATTAGCTCCAAACTTTTCAGGAACTTCATTTGTTTCGGGTTCAGTTGGAGTTGCGTAAGGATCAGCATCTGGATCTAACATCAATTTAACTTCATCTGTTACTGATTGTAAATTGTCAAATTTCCCTAAAGCGTTTAAATTAGCATAATATGTATTTGGAAAAGCTAATAAAATATGTAAATGTTTTGAATAATATAAATAATTTAAAAAGATAAAAATTCCAATTATGTGTATCCACCAAGATGTACGTTCAATTAAAATTAAAGTACTAATATTTTGTGGAAGTAAATTGGCAATATATTGACTTATTGGAAAGCTTCCTGCTTCAACATAGTGTTCTGCTCCTATTTGCTGTAAATTAAAATCAGCTGCATTCATTAATAAGAATAAACTCATCAATACCATTTCAAAATACAAAATATTTAAAGCATCATTTTTTGGCCAAGAAGTCATTTCTTTATTCCAAAATCTTGGAATTCGAAGTATCATTCTTCTTATCCAATAAATAATTACAGATATAAGTACCAAAAAGGCAAGTATTTCAAATGCGCCTATTAAAAAATTATAGAGTCCTCCTGCAAAAGAGAATACACGATGTGTTCCAAATAAACCATCAATAATTATTTCTATAACTTCAATGTTAATTATAATAAAACCTCCGTAAACAATAATGTGAAGTATTCCTGCAACAGGTCTTTTAACCATTTTAGATTGCCCTAAAGCAATGTTAATCATATTTTTCCACCTTTCGGAAGAATTATCACTACGATCAACATCTTTACCTAATTTGATGTTACGAATTATTTTTTTAATATTTCGTACAAAAAAACCGACACCTACTACTAGCAGAATCGCAAAAAGAATATTTGAAATGTAAGACATGTAATATTTTATCTATAAAATTACAATTTAAAATTTAACTTTTTCTTTTATTTTTCAGCGTAAAATTAAAAAAATAATAAAGGTTAATAACATTTTTCTTATTAGAACTTATTAACTAATTATTCGCATCTTCTTCAGATGAATTATACGGTTTTTCTTTTTTACCAAATACTGAAATATTAACAAATCGTTTTGGGTGTAATTTAATTTCCCGAAGTAATTCTTCTAATTCTTTCGATGCATTTTCTAAATTTTTATATAAGTTGTCATCTTTAAGTAACTTTCCCATAGTACCCTGACCATTCTCAATACTATCTAAAATTCTGTTAAAGCTTTCTAATGTGTTTTGTAGTTTTAATGCTGTTGCTCCAAGGTTTGCTTTTTGTAAAGAATCTGAAATTTGTGCAAAATTATTCATTGCAATATTAGCATTATCAAATATGCTATCAATTTTATTATTGTTTTCTTCAAATATTCTATCTGCTCTAAAAGAAAGATCTTTAAATTTTTCTAATGTCACATTTAAGTTTTGCAAAGATTTTTTAATATTCTCTTGATTTTGAGCATCAAGAACGTTATTAATATTTTGCATTACAGAATCGGTATTCACAACAAAACTTTCAACTTTAGATTGTAACGGTGCAATTTGCTCATTTAACATACCTAGAATACCCGATTCAACTTCACCACATAAGGTATCACCATCTTTTGCGAAATCAGCTCCATCATGAATTAAATTTATTTTCAATGACTTACCACTTATAAAATCTGGGCTATATATTTGTGCTATACTATTTTTTGAAAAGGGTAGATTATTTGTCAAATTTATATGAACAATTAAAATTCCTTTTTTATCAGGATCAAAAGTGATTTTTGAAACTTTACCAACTTTTAAACCATTAATAGTTACAGGACTTGTTGGTATTAGCCCTTGAACATTAGTATATGTAGCATAAAAAGTTCTTGTACTATCATATAAACTTTGATTCTTTAAAAAATTATAACCCCATACAGAGAGTACAATAATTAAAATTGCTATTATACCAGTTTTTAGTTCTCTAGATATTTTCAAAATATAACATTTAGATAAGCAATAATACTAATTATTTTGTTTAGAACATCTTTAAAAATTCATTTCTTTCAAAAAAAAACATGCATAAATATTATACACTTTATATTTTTATTTGAATAATCACAACTGATTTGCAAGAAATGTAATATAGTCAGTTTTTGTTATTTTAGTTATTATAACAAGTTGGTGTAGTTTTAATTTTTATAATTTTTGCTTAGATTTTAACACATCAGATAACGAGATCTTTTCCCCATTTTTAAAAGCAACTACAAATGCTGATTTATACCCCTTTTGTCTAGCCCTATTTTGTGATATTAAAATTTCATTATAATCAGAAGATTTTCCGTAATAATATTTATAATGTTTTCCGATTTTAGCTCTTTCAACCCCTTTTAAACCTTTAAAATTATATGATTTTAGTTCAACTTTTTTAGAGCTAGATGCTACTTGTACTTTAAAATCAACATCTTTAAAAATTTTAGCTTTTGGCTGTTTTAGTTTAGGCTTGGGCTTTTCTTCAACAACTAAATTTTCATCTAAGTGTGTTTTATATTCAATAATAGCCTTAAAAATTGCTTTTGCAACTTTTTCTTGTCCACTTTTTGAATTTAAATAAGCACCTTCATTTTTATTCGTTATAAAACCTGTTTCAACCAACACACTTGGCATGTATGTTTGGTGTAAAACAACAAATCCAGCTTGTTTAACACCTCGATCAGTTCGTTTTAAATCATTTGTGAAATTTGATTGTATATTACTTGCCAATAACAAACTCTCATCTAAAAATTCTTCTTGCATTAGAGTTAACCCAATAACTGATTCGGGAGAATTAGGATCAAATCCTTCGTACTTTTCTTGATAATTATCTTCCAAAAATATTACTGAATTCTCTTGTTTGGCAACTTCAAAATTTTGTTTATTGGCATGCAAACCTAGAACAAACGTTTCAGCTCCTTCAGCTTGTGTATTATGTGCATTACAATGTACAGAAACAAATAGATTTGCATTAGATTGGTTTGCAATTCTTCCCCTTTCTTTAAGCTCAACAAAAACATCATTTTTTCTAGTATAAACAACTTTAATCTCTTTGTTTTGTTCTAATTTTTTTCCTACTAATATCACTATATTCAGTGCTATATCTTTTTCATAGTATTTATTATGCTTTTTTCCAGGATCTTTACCCCCATGACCTGCGTCCAATACCACTTTAAATTTTTCTTGAGCTTTAGTATTAAAATTAATACTTATAATAAGAAATAAACTCAAAATGAAAATAAATTGCTGTAAATTAATATATTTTATATTTGATATTTTCATTGTTTAAATACTATTCGTTTTTCCTATTTTAAATTTATACCACTTAAAAAATATATGTAAGTTTGTAAATTAAAAAATAAGCGATTTTTTTACAAAAATACTATTTATAGCATTGTATACAAATTTAAAATACATAGTTTTTATATTCTTGATTTTTTGTTTTGGAATTAATCTGAGCTTCTCTCAGGTTAATC
>DAOVTC010000116.1 GCA_030633285.1 Flavobacteriaceae bacterium | reverse complement strand
ATTTGCCCGGTTATGACTACAAATATGGCAGAATTACAAGAGTATTTTAAAAATGATGATGAAGTAAAATTTTTATCACATTCTGTTACTCCTATAATGGATAGTGTTCCAGTATTAAAAGCTTACGCAGATAAAAAAGGAGTTATTGACGGAAAATGGGATATTACAACTGGAAGTAAAAAACATATATATGAGTTGGCTAGAAAATCTTATTTTGCGGTATTAGATGAAGGAGATGGAGGGGATCAAGATTTTATTCATACCGAGCAATTTATACTGGTAGATAAAAAAAGACAAATTAGAGGTTTTTATGATGGAACTGATAAAAAAGAAATGCAGCGAATAATTGATGATATTGATTTATTAAAAAAGGAATAGAACTTCGAGCCTTTTATTTTTCTAATAAATGATAAAAATCACCTTTTTATTTTTATTTTTGTGTATTTTCGCACAGTATTTATAATCATTCTAAATAAACATGAATACCACGATTGCAAATTTAAAGGTAGGAGAAAAGGGTGTTATTGAGGAAATATCATTAGATAAAATTCCATTAGCGCTTATTGAAATGGGTTGTTTGCCAGGTATTGATGTTGAATTGATACAAATAGCTCCTTTAAATGACCCATTGTATATTCGTGTTAATGGTAGTCATCTTGCCATTAGAAAAGAAACTGCGCAGCTAATAAAGATTACCAAATTATAATATTTTATGGGCAAAATAGAAACCATAAAAATAGCACTGGTTGGTAATCCTAATACAGGAAAAACATCATTGTTCAATCAGTTAACTGGTTTAAATCAAAAAGTTGGTAATTACCCAGGGATTACGGTTGAAAAGAAAACGGGTATATTAAAACTAAACGAAAATATTTCAGCAACAATAATTGACTTGCCCGGCACTTATAGTATAAATCCAAATACTTTAGATGAAAACATTGTTTTAAATACACTTCTTAATAACGAACATGAAGATTATCCTGATGTAATAATTGTGGTAGCAGATGTTGAAAATATCAAAAGAAATTTACTACTTTTTTCTCAAATAAAAGATTTACAAATTCCTACTATTTTAGTGATCAATATGTCTGATCAGATGCAAAGAAAAGGGATTATCATTGATGTTGAAACTTTAAAAAACGAATTACAATCTGAGGTAGTTTTGATAAGTGCTCGTAAAAATAAGGGGATAGACTTATTGAAAGAAACAATTCTAAATTATAAAAAATTGAACATTTCACCTCTAGCTGTGGTAAGTGATAGAATTGATTCTGATTTTTTTAAAAACATATATGCTTCATTCCCAAAATACCCATTATATAAATCATGGTTATATATTACACAAACGGAGTATTTAGATAATATATCTAGTGAAGAAAAAAGTACAATTTTAAATTATAAAAAAGATAAAGAAAAGCTTAAAAAATTTCAACATAAAGAAACGATTTTAAGGTATAAACAAATTAATAATATCTTAAAAAAGACGTATAAAATTGATATATCAAAAGCAACTGATTTAAGAGGTAAATTAGATAGAATATTGACTCATAAAATTTATGGATATTTGATTTTTGCTTTAATTTTATTTCTAATTTTTCAATCGGTTTTTGATTGGGCAACTGTTCCAATGGATTTTATTGACCAAGTTTTTGCGAATTTTAGTAATTGGGTAAAAAATGTATTACCAGGTGGTATGTTTACAAATTTGATTTCTGAAGGAATTATTCCTGGAATTGGTGGAATTGTAATTTTTATACCACAAATTGCCATACTATTTTTATTTGTTGCAATATTAGAGGAAACCGGCTATATGAGTCGTGTAGTTTTTTTGATGGATAAAATTATGCGAAAATACGGTATGAGTGGTAAAAGTGTTGTTCCTTTAATTTCGGGTACAGCTTGTGCTATTCCCGCAATTATGGCAGCTAGAAATATTAACGGTTGGAAAGAGCGTTTAATTACAATATTGGTTACCCCATTTACAACTTGTTCTGCTCGCCTGCCTGTTTACACCATAATTATTGCTTTAATAATTCCGCAGCAGCGAATTTTAGGTATTTTTAGCTTACAGGGTTTAACGTTATTGGCTTTATATGTTTTAGGTTTTGCCTCTGCTTTATCTTCAGGATATCTTTTAAACAAAGTTTTAAAAGTAAAAGGTAAAAGTTTTTTTATTATAGAAATGCCAAATTACAAAGTGCCATCATTAAAAAATACTTTGTTTACAGTTGTTGAAAAAACGAAAGAATTTATTTTTGGAGCCGGTAAAATTATATTAGCAATATCAATTATTTTATGGTTTTTAGCATCTAACGGTCCAATTGATTTTAAAAATGCTGAAGAAACTTTTATAAGTAAAACTGAATTCACCAATACAAAATCAAATGAATTTCAGCAACAACTAGCAGCCTATAAATTAGAAAAATCTTATATTGGTATTATGGGAAAAGCTATAGAACCAACTATAAAACCTTTAGGTTATGATTGGAAAATTGGAATAGCTTTAATTTCATCATTTGCAGCTCGTGAAGTATTTGTCGGCACTTTGGCAACTATTTATAGTGTTGGTAATGATGATGAAAATAATACGACTATTAAACAACGTATGGCAGCAGAAATAAACCCTGAAACAGGTGAAAAACTTTTTAATTTCCCGGCAGGAATGTCATTATTAATTTTCTATGCTTTTGCCATGCAGTGTGTTAGCACATTGGCTATTGTTAAAAGAGAAACCAATAGCTGGAAATGGCCTTTATTGCAATTATTTGGTATGGGAGCCTTGGCTTATGTAGCTGCATTTTTAACTTATACTATTTTAGCGTAAATATTATGCAAGAAATTTTAGTTTATATCGCTCTTGTATTTGCAATATTCTTTTTGGTAAAGAAATATTTCTTTACCAAAAAGAACGGTAGAGGATGTGATACTGATTGTAATTGTTAGGTTATAATTTTTCAGGGTGTATTCAAATTACTTCCTAAGTACTTTAAGGTTGACCTTGCACCAAAACGATTTTTTCTAATTGTCTGTCAATTGCTTGTTTGTATAATTCTTTTAATACTTTGTAATGATTTGAACCAATAATTGCAATATTAATTTTAGTTTGAGAATTAACATTTATTTTATTATTTTCAATTTTGGTTTTTAGAATATAAGATCCCATATTATTTGGAAGCATTAAAGAAATATCCTCAGGTTTTGATTCTACTTTAAAACCTTCTGGAATTTGAATGGAAATTTTATAATCATTTTTCCAAGCAGAACCATAATCAATTGGATATAACCGTTCTTTTAATTTAAATGGATTTTCATTTGTAGTTAAAAATAATAGTGGTGAAATATATATTTTATCACCAATAATATCAGCTTGGTTTTCTCTTGTAAATTGAATATATTCAGTTATTGGTTTTGAGATTTTTGTTTTATTGTTGATTCTTATTTTTTCAATTTCTATACCATTATTTTCAGTTTCCAATTTACTTATTAAATCATCTTCAGATAAGGAATTATATTCATCCCTATATTGTAAAGCATTTAAGTTCGAGTAACTAGTATTCATTAACCCGGTAATTGTTCCTTCACTATTTAGTTTTACAGAAAGTTTGGTGTTTTTAGCATTGTATTTTTTTGGATACAGACTAATAGTTGTTGAAGTTCCTTGTTTACGAATTAAACGTCCTTCCCAATTCAAAACTCTAAGTGGTAAAACATTTGGAGTACTATATTTTTCAGTAGCATCAAGTAAAATAACTCCACTTGCATTTTCAATCCCTGCAATTACATAGTTATAACCATCTTTTGTTGGAAATAAAGGAATGCCATGTCTTCTTGTGCTAATTAAAATTGGGTTTGCTTTTAAACCGGCTTCGCGAAGCATAGCAACTAAAGTTAAATTAATTTCAGCAACATTACCAACACCTTCTTTATAAGCTTTTTTGATTCCTGCAATTGATACATATTTGTTATACTCTTCATTCCATTTGATTTTGTTTTTAACAAAATTAAAAATAGCATTCATTTTTTCTTGAGGTGTATTTAAACCATTGGTTACATTTGCCAGATCATCATTAAAATGACTTTTCTTGATCAATTGTTCACCAAAATACTGACTTTCATATATGGTTTTTGTAACATCTTGCCATGATGTATTATAATATTTAGGAATACCATTAGTTGGTCTATATACTGCAATTTCAAATTCAATTTTAGCACGATAGTTATAAATATTATTAACATAAGGCTCTTCAATAAGTGCTGGAATATTTGATGAAGTTGCTGTATAAATTAATTCTTTTATGGAAACATTGTCAAAATCGGTTTTTGATTCAACTATTGTACCCACAGTTCTAGATTTGGAAACAATTGAGTAATTTTTTTGAGTTTTTGACTCTTTGACACTTATTGGATAATAACGACTAGGTAAATATTTAAATTCAAAAAATTCAGGAATTTGAATTTTGATATCTAAAAATTTAATGGGTATTTTATATTGACAAATTACACTATTAATACTAGAATAGTATGGAGATGTTATTTTGTATTTCCATTCAATAATACTACCATTTTTTAAATTAGGCATAGTAAAGTTTTTACTATTCCAATTTTTAGAAATTTCTTCATTGAAAATCCCATTTTTATTCAATTTTGTTTTAACAGTTTTGCCCTTTTCTAAATTATAAGTATATGCTTTTACACTAAATATTTCATTTTCACTACCTCTAGTGAATAATCGAACTTTTCTAGTAGCATTATCAAAACCATCTTTATTATATAATTTTATTCTTTCATGTACTTCTGTTATAATATTCCAACCAGTAGATTGGTTGTATTCGTAATGTGTATATCTTTTTTTGTATAAAACAACAGCATTTGCAGAAGTGTCCTGAGGGTAAAATTTTTCTTCTAATTCTTTATTAGTAACCTTTCCAAATTTAAT
>DAOVTC010000165.1 GCA_030633285.1 Flavobacteriaceae bacterium | reverse complement strand
TTCTCTAATTCTGCAATAAATACCTCCGCTTTTTCTTCTTTAAATTTTTCATAAGCATCTCCTCTTTCAGATTCTTCTGCCACTGTGTTAAAAGTGTTTTCCCATTTTTTAACCTCCTCAAAATTCATATAGGTCATCGCAGTTAAACTATCAGTCCATTCCGATTGATTATCCTTAACTCCCATTGAAATCATATATCCTTCTGGCCATGAAGTATTGGAATATTTTTGTACATCCCAAATATTGTAAACATCTTTAAAATGATAATAATTATAATTCAAATATTTAAATGTTTCCGGTTTAAAGACAATATATAAGCTAAATGCTGATATTCCGCTTTTAATTTGTTTTATTCTGTTTACATACGATTTTCGCATCCCTTTTCCTTCTAGCATTTTTACCGTAAGTTTTGGTTCAATGTTTGAAATAAAAATATCAGCTTTAATTATTCGGCCTTTTTTTGTTGTTATTGAGGATAATTCTTCTTCTTCAAAACCAAATTTCACCACTTCTTGGTATTTGTATATTTCACCCCCAAATTCTTTTAATTTTTTTACTAATAGTTTTGATATTTGGCCACCTCCATTTACACATCTCCAAGCACTTTGAATAAATGAATTGGTAGATAATGCATGCACATAAAATGGTGTATTTCTTTCTCCAGCATATAAAAAATTAGAGCCCGCCAAAACAGATTTTAATATTGTATTATTGGTTATAGAATCTAAGTAATCGGAAACTTTTAAAGTTAAATAGGAACTGTCATATCCTGTTGAATTTCCATCTAAATTGTATAGTGGAAAACTATTACATACATCTTTTAACTTTTTACAATAAAGATGGATTGCTTTTTTCTCTTCGGGGAATTGATTCGTTAAAGAGTCTGCAAATTTTTCAAAACCCTGTGCATGATAATATTCTTGATTATCACCATCAAAAGTAATCACATCAAATTTATCATCATCTAGTTTTTTAAGTTTTAAGTCATCCATAATACCTAAGTACTTAAAATACTGATATAAATTTTGACCTTTACCTAAACTTCCTATATAATGTACTCCAGTATCAAATATGTTTTTATCTCTTACAAAAGTTTGTAAATTACCTCCAAACTGATTGTTTTTTTCAAGAACACATACGCTATATCCTTCTCTTGCTAATATATTAGCAGACACTAAGCCTCCTAAACCACTACCTATAATGACTATATCATATTTTCCCTTCAATGTATTGATTTTTTTAGAACAACAACATGATCTAATTTATTTGCAATCTCGTATCCTAAGCTCCTAATTTTCTCAACTAATTTTTCATTATACACAATCACAACATTTTCAAATTGACTTAAATTCAGAATAGAAACATATTCCATTGAATTAGCATCTGTTAATAGCAAAGTGTCAAATTTTTGAAAATCTAAATTTTGAAAATCTAAAATGTATTTAACTTTTCTATGTGTATTGGTAAAACAATTTTTTGCAATAATATACTTGGTTGAATCCTTGATAAAAGTAGTAATTTTTCTATCTAAATATTTTGAAACTAACAAAATATCAACTTGTCCATAATCATTAGCTATATGTAATATATTTGATTGCATTGGTAATACCATATTCAAAGCATGATATATTCTTTTGTTTTTATCAAAATCTTTTTTTACCAAAACTTGAATCTTCTTGTCTTTATACAAATAATTAGATAAAAGTATATCCTTAAAATAATCTTCATTTTCAATTTCAGTACGAAATTTTATTAAATTATTTTTGAATACTTTACTTATGTTTTTATTTCTTTCTCTTGATGTTAACCCAAATTTTTCATCATCATAAGCAATTCTATCACCTACTTTTACTGTTAAAGAACCGTCATGAATTATAAAATCATTTTTGGGCATAACCTCAGCATTTCCGTGTAAATAAATAGGTAAAATGTCCAATTTTAACTTTTCCTGTAAAAAGAAAGCTCCTTTGTGAAACCTACCAACTTTATTTGTAAAAGATCGTTTAGCTTCAGGAAAAACCATTAATGAATAACCTTGGCGAATTTTCTCCTCTAAATGATCTGTGCTATCATCAGTTCCTTGAGAAACAGGATAAAACCCAGCAACTTTTGCTAATATTCCAAATATTGGTGACTTGTAAACCCAATCATTTACTAAATAAATTAAATTATGAGTTAACAAACCCATAGTTAATGTATCTAATGAAGAAGAATGATTTGGTATTATGATAGCAGGTTTTACAAAATCTTCATTATGTTTATTTTTAACTCTTTTTTTAACAAATGGATTCGCATATAAAACTGCTTGAACCAATTTAGCCATGGCCTTATGCAACCAATTAAACTTAATTTTTTTGGCAATAGGAATTAATGGTAAAATTGTAATACTTAGTAAGGATAAAAGCATACCTCCTAAACCATAAATAAAAAGAGTAAATATTGCATAAAAAAATGATCTTATTTTTATTGGAGAAAAGCCTTTTTTTGCTCTATTGATAACAAAAATTCTAAATAATAATGGCTGTATAGTAAAGGTTACCAATACTGTAATTAAAATGCCTATCAAAGATAGGATAGAAATCGATTTCAATGCTGGGTGTTTGGCAAATATCAATACCCCAACACCTAATATTGTTGTTATAACAGATAGCAGAATGGAAACTTTATAAGTTGTAATTTCTTTCGTTCCATAAGTATAATCTTTCACTAAAGCATTGGTCATAAAAATACTATAATCAACCCCCAAACCAAAAATGAATGTGCTAATAATTACATTGAAAATGGTAAATTCTATCCCAAATAAACCCATAATTCCAAGAGTTAATACCCATGTTAACAGAATTGGAAAAATAGTTAACAATGTTAATTCAATATTTCTAAAAAAAAGTAATAAAATAATAACAATTGCAATTAATGAGTAATTGATTAATGATGAAAAATCATCTTTCAAACCACCTAAAAAGGTTTCACTAATTTGTTTTCTATCAATTAACAATGCATTTGGAATATCATCTATCAGCTGAATTAAATTTTCTTTTTGACCTTCTTCAACTTTAACCAATGAAACTGCAGTTTTAAATCCTTTTTTATTTGAAATATATTCCTCTGTCAATAATGATTTAATACTCTTATATGATCCTAAATCAATCGTTCCAAAATCACCATTTATTAAATTATAAAATGGTTGGTAAGTAGACTCTTTAAAACCAACTTTTTTACCATTCTCAATTAAATTAGTTTTTAATTGATGCTTTAATGAATCTGTCCAAAAAGAATTCCACAACTTTATTTTTTTTTCTTGCTCAGTTTCAGACAATACTACAGAACCATTAGAGCTGAATTGTAAAATATTTTTTGAAAAATCTAATTTTTGTAAAAGCTTATTTATTTTGGAATTAGCATCC
>DAOVTC010000132.1 GCA_030633285.1 Flavobacteriaceae bacterium | reverse complement strand
TCACATTATTAGAGAAAGTGAGAGTAATGAGTACGTCTCAAAATTAGATATTACACCAGAATATTTAGAAGAAATTGATTTATAAATCTACTTTCAATTTATGACTATCAAAAATGAATATTGGAATTTTTTAACTTGTAGTATTTTAAATAGCTACTCTCAAATATTTTTTTCAAAAAAAAAGGTATTTGCAATACTTATTCTAATTGCTACCTTTTTAAATCCTGAATTAGGATTTTGGGGTTTTTTAGGAGTAGTATTTACTAATTTGATTGCTGATGGATTAGGTTTTAACAAGCATACCATCAAAGAAGGATTATATGGCTTAAATTCATTGTTAGTTGTTCTAGGTTTATCTGTTTTCTTTAAACTAAATATTACATTTATTTTTGTTTTTATCACTATCAATATTTTTACTCTAATTCTTTCTGTTGGATTTTCAAATTTAATGGCAAAGAACGGTTTACCATTTTTAGCTTTTCCATTTGTTATTGCAATTTGGGTTACTTTTTATGTAATGAATAGTTATACAAATTTAGAAGTAGATGAAGGAAGTGTTTATTTTTTAAATGATATTTTTAAAATTGGTGGTTTAACTTTATTAGAACTTTATGAATCTTATGATAATTTTCCAATACCTGATATTATCAAAGGTTATTTTAAATCATTATCTGCAATCATTTTTCAGTTTAACTGGATTGCAGGCTTGTTAATTTCTATTGGCTTATTAATCGCATCACGAATTTCTTTTTCCCTTTCAATAATTGGATATTTAACTGGTTATTTATATTATATCGTGGTTGGTGAAAATATTCAAAATCTTCAATATGGATATATCGGCTTTAACTTTATTCTATTTGCAATTGCAGTTGGCGCTTTTTATTTTATTCCAAAAAGGAAAATACATATAGCAGTAATTATTTTAACTCCAGTTTTGGGCTTGTTAATAACTGGATTAAGTGGATTTTTATCTCCGTTTGGTTTACCAGTTTTTGCCTTACCGTTTATGATTATGACCACCTTGATCATATATGTAATGAATTTTACAAGAAAAAGAGATCTATTTCCTGAAACGATTTACCAAACATATTCCCCTGAGAAAAATTTGTACAATTATTACAATTATTTTGAACGTTTTGGAAGTGACAAATATTTAATAAAAATTGGTTTACCTTTTTTTGGAAAATGGAAAGTATGGCAAGGTCCGAACGGTAAACATACACATAAGGGAGAATGGAAAAATGCCTGGGATTTTGTCATAGAAGATAAAGATCAAAATTCTTACAAAAATGATGGTATTTATTTAGAAGATTATTATTGCTATGGAGCTCCTGTAGTTGCTCCTGCAGATGGTACTGTTGTAAATATAATTGATGGAATTGAAGATAATGATCCGGGAGATATTAATATGTCACAAAATTGGGGAAATACCATTGTAATAAAACATGCTGATTATTTATTTTCTCAAGTAAGCCATTTAAAACAAGATTCTTTTAAAGTTAAAATAGGTGATTTTCTTAAAAAGGGAGAACAAATTGCAAGTTTGGGTAATTCTGGTCGTTCACCACAGCCTCATTTACATTTTCAATTACAAGCAACGCCTTATGTTGGTTCAAAAACTTTGGAATATCCACTTAGTTATTATATAAATTATAAAGATACCGGTGAAGAATTTTTATCTTTTAAATATCCTGAAGAAGAAGATTCTATAAGCGATATTAAGATCAATAAAATATTAAACAAGGCATTTAAACTAATTCCAGGAATGGTTTTTAAAGTAAGTTCTAATGATGATCAATTTACAGATTCAGAATGGGAAGTTCATACAGATGCTTACAATTCAACCTATATAACTTGCGCTAATTCAGATTCATATGCATATTTCGTGTATGACGGAACCGTATTGTATTTTACAACATTTGAAGGAGATAAAAACTCTTTATTGTACTATTTTTATTTAAGTGCTTTTAAAATATTTTTGGGTGATTATAAATCTTTAAACATTCAAGATTCATTTCCAATACACTCTGTTTTTAACGGAACAATAAAATATATACAAGATATGATTGCTCCTTATTATCAATTCTGTAAAGCAAATTACACATCCCAATTAATAGAAATTAATAAAGAGGATAACACCTTTACTATTAATACCTCTTTAGATAAGAAAATCGCAGGGAAAAGTGCTGGAAAAATTGATTTTCAAATTTTTGGTGATCATATTTCTATAAATAAAATTGTAGTAAATAACGAAACACAGTCTTTTGATATACAAATAGAACGTATAATAAATTTTTAGCCATGAAACAGCTCTTCTTAATATTTATGTTTGGCTTAACTTCTTTAATGTTTGCACAAACAATTGATTATAACACTAAAACCCTTGCGCTTTTTAATGATGAAGAATGGGATAGTATCATAATAGTTGGTGAAGATGCAATTCAAAAAAATCAATCCTCTTATGAAATAGAATATCGTTTAGCTGTTGCCTATTACAATACAAATAAATATTTTGATAGTGCCAAACACTTTGAAAATATTAAGAAAATATACAATATCAACAATGACGCAATTCAAGAATATTTATACTATTCTTATTTATTTTCCGGTAAAAATCAAGATGCACTTTTAATTTCAAAAAAATTCCCTTTTCATTTAAAACAAAAAATAGAAAATAGAAGCTTTGAATTTATTGATTATCTAAATGCTGAGGCGGGAATTAAATTAAGTAGCAGAAGTGATATTGATATTGAAAATATGTCTTATTTTAATGTTGGCTTAAGCCAAAAGCTAGGATACCATTTCAGCTTGAACCATGCCTATACCTCATTATCTCAAAATTATATTAATTTTGATTATAAACAAAAAGAATATTATTTAAATGCCAATCTTCATGTAGCCAAAGGTCTTACTTTAATTCCTGCATATCACTATATCAACATTACAGAAAATACTGAGTCCATAACTAGAAGACGTGGTTCCAATATAATCACCACGAGAGCAAATGATGAAAAAATACATTTATTACATTTTGCATTAAAAAAACAATGGAATAGATTCTTTATAATGCCAAATGTATCCTATTCAAGTGCTAATTTAGTATTAGAAGATGTTGATGAGGAAACAAGAAATAATATTCAATATGGATTAGATTTAGGATATACAGTAAATGGATTAAAAGATAAACTATGGTTAGGTTTTGGTTTAAATGCATTAAACGATGATGGTAACAGTGAAGATAAGTTTATTTGGAATGCAAAAGCACATTATCAAATTAACCCTAAAGCCTTTTTGTATTTGAAATACTTAAATGCCAATACTTCAAACTTCTCTGAAGATAATGCCATGTACTATTATAATTCAGTTTCTGTTTTAGTTGACAAAATTAGTGCAACTTTTAAATACAGTTTAACTCCTGAATTTTCATGGTTTATAAATTACCAATATGAAAATGCTGAAGATATAGAAAATGACTTTTTATTTAATTATAACACTATTATTACAGGATTGAAATATGATTTTTAAAAATAAAATTAATACAATGAAGAAAACTATTTTTACAACTGCGCTTTTATTTGTTTTAACAATTATAAACGCTCAAAGAAATGAATTATTAAATGCTTTTGAACAAAGTTATAACAATGAAAAAAATCAAGAATATGCCAAATCTGCACATGATTTAGAGTCAATTTACCTTAATTATATGTCAAATTATGAAATAAATTTAAGGCTTGGATGGCTAAAGAATTCATCTGGTGATCTTAAGCAATCAGAAAATTATTACACCAAAGCTATGGAACTAAAACCTTTAGCTCTTGAAGCTATCTATGGTAAAATACTACCATTATTAGGGCAAGAAAAATACAATAGTATAATAAAATTATCTGAAAAAGCACTTACCATTGCACCTAATGATTCAAAGGCTGAATATTTTATTGGATTGGCTAATTACCACAAAAAGAATTATTTGAAATCTGAAAAATATTTAGAAAAAGCAATCAATAAATACCCTTTTGATTTAGATATAAATTTAATGTTGGGTTGGACAAAATTTGCTTTGGGTAAAAAAAATGAAGCAAAATCTCTTTTCTTGGTAGCACAAAGAAGTTCACCAAATAATAGAAGAGTAAAAACTGCTATTGAATTAATAAATAAATAGGATTCTGATTTTTTATTAAATAAATTAATTTAAAGTAAAACTCACCCAATAACTATATTAATCACCATTATTAGTCATCAGGTGAGTAATCTAAATATCTTATTTTTTAGGCTCTAAAACCAACTTATCTTTTGATTTTTGAATTTCCTCTTTATTCAACATCATCTTTACAAATTCACCATCTAAATATTTTTGTGCCTGATCTTTATAATGTTTGCTAAAT
>DAOVTC010000156.1 GCA_030633285.1 Flavobacteriaceae bacterium | reverse complement strand
GAAGGTTTATTAATTGATTTGAGAAATAATGGAGGTGGTTCACTAAAAACAGCTATAGAAATTGCTGGGCTATTTATTAAAAACGGACCAGTAGTACAAGTGAAGTACAGAGGCGAAAAACCTAATGTAAGGTCAGATAATAATAAAAAAATTCAATGGGACGGACCGTTAGTGGTTTTAGTTAATGAATTATCTGCTTCTGCTTCTGAAATATTTGCCGCGGCTATGCAAGATTATAATCGAGCAGTTATTATTGGAAGTAAATCCTCTTTTGGTAAAGGAACCGTACAAAACGTATTACCACTGAATAATTATTTTAAATATTCTAAAGATTTAGGAGCTTTAAAGATGACTATTCAAAAGTTTTATAGAATTAATGGTGGTTCAACTCAATTAAAAGGAGTTGAAAGTGATATAGCTATGCCAGATAGATATACATATCTTGAAATTGGTGAACGTGATGAAAAAAATCCATTGCCATGGGATAGAATTGAACCTGCAGACTATGCCCCTGTAAATATTTATGGGAATTTTAGTAAAGTAATTAACGATAGTAAAAAACGTATCGCATCTAAATCTCAATTTTTATTGATTGATAAAAATGCCAAATGGTTAAAAGAAGGTAGAGATGACAATATTGTTAATTTAAAATATAGTGATTATAAAAAAGATTTAGAAAATCGAAAAGAAGAAAGTAAAGAATTTGATACAATTGCTAAATATAAAAATAACCTTGTATTTAATTCTCCAACATATGAAATTTCTATGATTGAAAAAGATTCTGTATTGGCAAAAAAACGTGAAATTTGGCATAACAATTTAAGTAAAGATATTTATGTTGAAGAAGCTTTAACCGTTCTTTCTGAATTAAAAATTAGTAAAAATTTATTAGTTAAAAATTAATATATCTTATACATTTAATAAACGCCCTTAATTAGATTAATTAAGGGCATTTTAATTTTAAAATTATTCTATTAAAAAAATTAACTTTGTGCTAAAATTTAATTAAAAACATATCACTTTTTGTTACTTGCATTTGAAGAACATATTTATAATTATTTTCCCTTTTTAAAAGGAAAAAAACTACTTATAGCCGTTTCTGGAGGAGTTGATAGTATTGTTTTAACCCATTTATTAAATAAATTACAATTTACAATTTCTTTAGCTCATTGTAATTTTCACTTACGAGGAAAAGATTCTGATATGGATGAGGTTTCTGTAAAAACTGAGGCTAGTAAATTGAATATTCCTTTTTTTATAACTCATTTTGATACAGAATATTACGCTACAAGTAAAGGTATATCAATACAAATGGCTGCACGCGAATTACGTTATACTTGGTTTGATGAAATTGTCCAAAAGAATAATTTTGACTATATTTTAACAGCCCATCACGCCGATGATGATGTAGAAACATTTTTAATTAATCTTATACGAGGAACAGGCTTAAATGGTTTAACAGGGATTCCTGCAATTAATAAAAATGTAATTCGTCCACTTTTGCCTTTTACCCGAATAGATATTGAAAGCTTTGCAAAAAAAAATAACTTATCATGGAGAGAAGACAAAAGTAATGCCCAAACCAAATATTTAAGAAATAAAATACGTCATGATATTATTCCTGTTTTAAAGTCTTTGAATCCAAATTTTATGGAATCTTTCTCAAAAACTTTAGAAAATTTACAAGGCAGTAAACAATTGGTTGAAGATAGAATTGATGAAATTCAAAGTCAATTAATTCAAAAAGATGGTGCTTTATTAAAATTTAATATTCAAAAACTTAAATCTTTAAATAATCCAAAAGCATATTTATTTGAATTACTAAATTCCTATGGATTTACAGAATGGGATGATGTTCTATCTCTTCTAAACGCTCAATCCGGGAAACAAGTTTTTTCAAAAACGCATTATTTGCTTAAAGATCGAGAATTTTTATTGCTGACCGAATTAAATTCTAAAAATGATGAAAAAAAAGAATATAAAATCTCTGATAAAGATCAATCTATCGAATTAGCAAATTTAAAAATCAAATTCACACACCAAAAAATCAAAAATTTACCTCAACAACAGACTAATCCAAAATACACAAATAATAACTTAATTTATCTTGATAAAGATAAGTTGATATTTCCTTTAACTGTAAGAAAATGGAAAAATGGCGACTATTTTTATCCAATGGGAATGCAAGGAAAGAAAAAGTTGAGTAAATACTTTAAAGATGAAAAGTTCTCACTTTTAGATAAAGAAAATATTTGGTTACTTTGTTCAAATAATAACATTGCTTGGATTATTGGTAAAAGACTTGATAACCGTTTTGAAATTAATAAAAACACAACAGAAATTTTAAAAATTGAAATTTAAACATGAAAAAATTTATTGGCATATTTAGTTTTTTTATAGCATTTACAACATTTTTAACTGCACAAATCCACGACCCTGTGAAATGGGAAACTTCTGTTGAAAAAGTTACCGATACTGAATTTGATTTAGTTGTTACTGCAAATATTGATAAAGGATGGCATTTGTATTCACAAAATGTACCAGATGGTGGTCCTATACCAACAACATTTTATTTTAAAGATGTAGAAAATGAATATGAACTTGTTGGAAAAACTACTGAAGGAAAAGGGCATGAAGTTTATGATAACGTTTTTGAAATGGATATTAAATACTTTGAAAAACAAGCCATTTTTAAACAACGAATAAAATTACTAACCAAAAATAAAATTACGGTTAATAGCTCCTTAGAATTTATGGTGTGTGATGATACCAATTGTTTACCTCCTACTGAAGTAGATATTAAATTTGAAATTACGCCTGAAACTGGAAGACTGAAAACAGAAATAGAAAATTCGAATACTGACGACAAAAACTTCTTTCAAAATACAATACCAACAAAAAAAGAAGAAGCAAGCATAAAACAAGTAAGTTCTGGAAAAAAAGATAGTTCTTCTAAAAGAGGATTGTGGACAATCTTTATTATTGCTTTTTTCTCTGGATTTGCTGCCCTGCTTACACCTTGTGTATTTCCAATGATACCTATGACAGTAAGTTTTTTTACCAAACAAAGTAAAAATAAAGCTGCGGGTATTAAAAATGCTATTATTTACGGAGTTTCAATTATAATTATTTACGTTCTTTTGGGTTTATTGGTCAGTTTTATATTTGGAGCTGATGCTTTAAATGCACTTGCAACCAATGTTTGGTTTAACATTATATTCTTTATTTTATTAATAGTTTTTGCTGTATCATTTTTAGGTGCTTTTGAAATTACTTTACCAAGTTCTTGGGGTACTAAAATTGATGCTCAAGCAGATAGAGGCGGAATGATTGGAATTTTTTTTATGGCTTTGGCCTTGGCTATTGTTTCTTTTTCATGCACAGGTCCAATTGTAGGAACACTACTGGTTGAAGCTGCTGCCGGAGGTAATCAAATCGGCCCGATTGTTGGAATGTTAGGATTTTCACTTGCAATAGCCTTACCTTTTGCTTTATTTGCAGCTTTCCCTGGTTGGCTGAACTCTTTACCTAAATCTGGTGGTTGGTTAAATACTGTAAAAGTATTTTTAGGTTTTTTAGAATT
>DAOVTC010000115.1 GCA_030633285.1 Flavobacteriaceae bacterium | reverse complement strand
TTTCGCCTTATGCAATAACTAAATATGTAAATGAGCTTTATGCTGATATTTTCTATAAAACTTATGGTATAGATACAATAGGTTTAAGGTATTTTAATGTATTTGGTAGAAGACAAGATCCAGATGGGGCTTATGCAGCTGTAATTCCACAATATGTCCAACAATTGATTTTTCAGTAATCACCTGTTATCAATGGTGATGGAGAGTTTTCTAGAGATTTTACTTACATTGATAATGTTGTTCAAATGAATTTATTATCACTTAGTACTTCAAATCCAGAGGCTTTAAATACTGTTTATAATGTTGCTTACGGACAAAGAGCTACGTTAAATGAATTGGTTAGCGCTTTAAAAGCTTCATTAAGTCCGTTTGATAAGCATATTAAAAATATTGATGTAAAATACGGACCAGTTAGAGATGGTGATATTCCGCATTCATTAGCATCTATTGATAAAGCAAAAAAATTATTGGGGTATAATCCAATTTTTTCTTTAAAAAAAGGTTTAGAAGAAGCAATACAATGGTATTGGAAAAATTTAAAATAATAGAATGAATTTAACAATTATAGGAACCGGATATGTTGGTTTAGTTACTGGTACTTGTTTTTCAGAAATGGGAAACAATGTTACTTGTATTGATATTGATACAAAAAAGATTGAAAATTTAAAAAAAGGTATTATTCCAATTTTCGAACCTGGATTGGAACGGATGGTATTAAAAAATGTAGAAAATAATAGTTTACATTTTAGCACCAAATTAAATAATGGTTTAAAAAATGCAGAAGTTGTATTTATAGCTGTAGGAACTCCTATGGGAGAAGATGGTTCAGCCGATTTACAATATGTTTTAGGTGTTGCCAAACAATTAGGTCAAGAAATGCAAAAACCTTTGATTGTTGTTGATAAATCTACAGTTCCAGTAGGTACAGGTGATAAAGTTGAAGCAACAATTCAAAAAGAATTGGATAAAAGAGATGTAGATATTGAATTTCATGTAGTATCTAACCCTGAGTTTTTAAAAGAAGGAGCTGCAGTTCAGGATTTTATGAAACCAGATAGAATTGTGATTGGTGCAGAAAGTGAAATAGCTTTTGATAAAATGAAAGATTTATACGCTCCTTTTACTCATAATCATGATCGTATAATTACTATGGATATCCGTTCAGCTGAAATGACCAAATATGTTGCAAATGCAATGTTGGCAACTAAAATTTCATTTATGAATGAGGTAGCAAATATTTGTGAATTGGTAGGTGCTGATGTTAATCAAGTTAGAATTGGTATAGGTTCTGATACAAGAATTGGATATAGTTTTATTTATCCAGGTAGTGGTTATGGCGGATCTTGTTTCCCTAAAGATGTAAAAGCATTACAAAAAATAGCTGAAGAAAAAGGTTATAAGGCAAATTTAATTTCTTCTGTAGAAGAGGTAAATAACCGTCAAAAACTGGTTATTGCAAATAAAGTTGTAAAAAGATTTGGAAAAGATTTATCCGGAAAAACTTTTGCTTTATGGGGTTTGGCATTTAAACCTGAAACAGATGACATGAGAGAAGCTCCAGCAATTTATATTATAAAAGACTTGGTTAAAAGAGGAGCAAAAATAAAAGCGTATGATCCAAAAGCTATGGAAGAAGCACAATCTTTTTATTTAAAAAACGTTAAAAATATTGCTTATTTTAATTCTAAATATGAAACGCTACAAAATGTAGATGCTATGATATTATTGACTGAATGGAAAGAATTCCGTTCACCAGATTTTGAAGAGTTAAAATCGCAAATGAAAAATCCTATTATATTTGATGGGAGAAATCAATACAGTAATTTAAATATAGAGAAAAAAGGATTTGAATACTATCAAATAGGAAAAAAATCCATATAATAAGCTATATGTTTAGATGAAAAATGTAATTACAGCTATATTTTTTAATTTAAATAAGTATATTCGTCAATTAAAACCCCTCGTTATGAAAAAAATTATTACAATTATTTTTGCTACAATATTTTTAACTTCTTGTGCTACAAAGGAAGAGGTTGTATATTTTAACGGAATAAATAGTTCCGATAATATTATTGGTTTAGATAGTTATTCACCAACATACCATATTGAAGACGAATTGATAATCGTTGTAAATGCCTTAGACCCTGAAGCTGCAAAACCATTCAATTTAACGGCTGTTTCTTATTCTGATGATATTAGAAATTCTTATGGAAGAGAACGAGTTCAATCATATGTAGTTGATTCTGAAGGGAATATTAGTTTTCCTGTATTGGGTAAAATTAAACTTTCTGGATTAAATAGGGAACAGGCTATAAAATTAATAACAAATAAATTGACGGATTATATAAAAGCTCCAATTGTAAATATTAAAACTGTAAATTATAAAATAACAGTTTTAGGTGAAGTTAGTAGACCAGGAACATATACTACTACTAATGAACGGATTACATTGCTTGAAGCATTAGCTATGGCGGGAGACTTAACCATTTATGGAGAAAGAGAAAACGTATTGGTTATTCAGGATTATGATGGTAAAAAAACATATACCCGAGTTAACTTAAAATCTAATGAATTATTTGAATCACCTGTTTATTATTTATCACAAAATGATGTAGTTTATGTTGAACCAAATAAAACTCAAGCTAAATCATCATCAATTGGGCCAAGCACCCAGGTTTTACTTTCTTCATTAACAATACTTATTTCAATGACGGCAATTATCATGACAATAGTTAATGCAAATTAACAAAGCATAATTCAATTATATAATTTATAACAATAGGGTAAATTGATTTACCCTATTGTTTTTCAATATATTTTATATCAATTGTTATTTCAGCAAATTGACGGAACATTTCACTTACACCACAATAGCGATCTTGAGATAATTTAATTGCTTTTTCAATTTTATCTTTTTTGAATTCTTTTACGTTGAATTTTTCTTCTGTTTACATTGCTCTATAGGATTTTGTATGTTCATTAGTTAATTCACCATTTACATCAATTTCCAAGCCTTTTACTTCAGCACGCATTTTTTTCAAAAGAGAGATAACATCCATTCCGGTACAACCAGCTAATGAAGTAAGCATTAAAGCTTTTGGTCTAACCCCTAAATCTTGTCCACCAACATCTTCAGCCGCATCAATTTTAAAACTTCCTCCTAAACTTTCGGCATTAAAAAGCATATTGCCTTGCCATTGTGTTTTAATTTTGTTTGTCATTTTTTAAATTTTTAAAGTGACAAATTTAAAAAAATTATATTTGTTGCTAAAGTTAATTTTTAAAAAGATGCCATTAATAAAACCATTATCACCAGAAACCAATCTAGAAGTTAAAAAATTAGCAGACTTTTTCAACGAAACACTTGGGTTTTGTCCAAACAGCGTATTAACCATGCAAATTCGCCCAGAGATTGCAATGTCGTTTATAAACTTAAATAAAGCCGTTATGGCTAATCACGGTAGAGTAACATCGGTTTTAAAACGATGAATTGCTTATTTAAGTAGTAATGCAAGTGGTTGTCGTTACTGTCAGGCACATGCTATTTTAGCTGCAGAACGCTATGGAGCAAAACAAGAACAGTTACAAAATGTTTGGGAATATAAAACTCATTCTGCTTTTAGTGAAGCTGAGCGAGCAGCTTTAGATTTTGCTATTGCTGCATCTGTTATTCCTAATAATGTAAATAATGAGATTAAATCAAATTTGCATAAATATTGGGATGATGGTGAAATAGTTGAAATGCTAGGTGTAATTTCTCTTTTTGGATATTTAAATCGTTGGAATGATTCAATGGGAACAACTTTAGAAGAAAATGCAATTTCTTCTGGAAATAAATATTTAGATAAAAATGGCTGGGAAGTAGGAAAACATACTTAAATATTACTTCTTCCCTCCAACCACAATCACAATCTCACCTTTTGGTGGTTTGTTGGTGTAATATTCTAAAACTTTTTTAACAGTACCTCTAACAGTTTCTTCATACAATTTTGTCAATTCACGAGAAACAGAAACTTGCCTATCTTCACCAAAATGTTCTACAAAATGACTTAATGTTTTAATCAGTTTATGAGGAGATTCATAAAAAATCATGGTTCGAGTTTCTTCTGCTAATTTTTTTAAACGAGTTTGTCGCCCCTTTTTTACAGGTAAAAATCCTTCAAATACAAATTTGTCATTTGGTAAACCACTATTTACCAAAGCAGGTACAAAGGCTGTTGCCCCAGGTAAACATTCAATTTCAATATTATTTTTAATACAAGCCCTTGTCAATAAAAACCCAGGATCTGAAATAGCAGGCGTACCAGCATCGCTTATTAAAGCTATGGTTTCACCACTTTTTAATCGTTCCACAATTCGGTCAACCATTTTATGTTCATTATGCATATGGTGACTTAGCATTTGTGTTGAAATATCAAAATGCTTTAATAATTTTCCTGAAGTACGAGTATCTTCTGCTAAAATTAAATCTACATTTTTCAATATTTCAACGGCTCTAAAAGTCATATCTTTTAAATTGCCAATTGGTGTGGGAACAATATAAAGTTTTGAATTTATTTTAGAATCGATGTCCAAAGTTTTGAATTTATTTTTAGAAGATTAAGTTACAAAGATAAATCTGTTTAACACTTAAGCAAAAGGATTTTAAAAAATACTTATAATTCAATATATCTATTCACTATTTCATTAAATTTGCAGCTTCAAAATAAAGCAAAAGTATTTTTTAAGAAATAAAGATAATGTTTAGAAGTCACACAAACGGAGAGTTGAGATTAGAAAATGTAAATCAAGAAGTAACTTTATCAGGATGGGTACAAAAAGTACGAGATAAAGGTTTTATGATTTGGGTTGATTTAAGAGATAGATACGGAATATCACAACTTATTTTTGATGAGGAGCGAAGCTCAAAAGACTTGATAAATAAAGCCAAAGCATTAGGTAGAGAGTTTGTTATTCAGG
>DAOVTC010000171.1 GCA_030633285.1 Flavobacteriaceae bacterium | reverse complement strand
GTAATTTCGTCAATTGATATTTAATTTACTTTTGTAAAGATAAATATCTTTTTTATAAAAAACATAAATTAATTATCAATGACAAAACTTAGTGTAAATATTAATAAAATAGCAACTTTAAGAAATGCACGAGGAGGAGATATGCCAAATTTAGTGCAATCGGCAATTGATATTCAGGAGTATGGAGCTCAGGGAATTACTATTCATCCCAGACCAGATGAGCGTCATATAAAGTACCAAGACGCATATGATTTGAAGCCAATTGTTAAAACCGAATTTAATATTGAAGGAAATCCAATTCAAAAATTTATTGATTTGGTTATAGATATACAGCCTGCACAAGTTACATTGGTGCCAGATGCAATTGATGCAATTACCTCAAATGCCGGATGGGATACTATTAATAACCAAAGCTTTTTGCAAGAAATTGTGTCAGAATTTCAACGCAATAATATTAGAACTTCTATTTTTATGGATACAAATTTATCATTAATAGAAGCTGCAGCAAAAACAGGAACTGATAGAATTGAATTATATACCGAGGCCTATGCTGTAGCCTATGCAAAAGGGAATAAAATGGGTATAAATCCGTATGTGGAAGCTGCAAAGGTTGCTAATAGTTTTGGTTTGGGTTTAAATGCCGGTCATGATTTGAGTTTAGATAATTTACAATTTTTTGTAAAAGAAATTCCGTCAATTTTAGAAGTCTCTATTGGACATGCATTAATTTCAGAAGCTTTGTATTTTGGATTAGAAAATGTAGTAAATATGTATTTACAAAAATTAAAATAATGCCAATATTACATTCTTTAATTTTAGGCAAAGGAGAACCTTTACTGATTTTGCATGGTTTTTTTGGTATGGGAGACAATTGGAAAACTCTTGCTAATAAATTTGCAAAGAATTACCAAGTTCATGTAATTGATCAAAGAAATCATGGAAGAAGTTTTCATTCTGAAGATTTCAACTTTGACTTAATGGTAGAAGATATCATTGATTATTTAGAGTATCATGATTTGGTTACAGTAAATTTTCTAGGACACTCAATGGGAGGTAAAGTTGCAATGCTATTTGCAATAACATACCCGCATTTAGTTCATAAATTAATTGTTGCTGATATTGCGCCAAGATATTACCCTCCACATCATCAGTTTATTTTAGAAGCATTGCATGCAGTTGATTTTTCAAAAGTTAAATCGAGAGACGAAGTTGATGATATTTTTAAAAAACATATTCCTGAATTTGGAATTAGACAGTTTTTGTTAAAAAATGTTTATCGTAAAACTAAAGAGCAACTTGCTTACCGTTTTAATTTGGAAAGTTTAAGTAATAATGTTGAAGAAGTAGGGGATGGTTTATCACCATTTTCTCAATTTGAAGGAGAAACATTATTTTTAAAAGGAGAAAATTCCGGATATATTTCTCATGATGATGAAGGGTTAATTAAAACTCATTTTCCAAATAGTAAAATTATAATTATATCCAACTCGGGGCATTGGCTTCATGCTGAAAATCCTTCTGATTTTTATCAAAATATTTTTAACTTTTTGAAAATATGATTATATTGGGCCATTGAAAATTTAAATTTAACCATATGAATTTTATTTTGAGAATGCTTTTATCAGCAGCGGCAGTTTTATTAATTGCTAATTTTTTAACAGGTGTTCATGTTGATAATTATACTGTTGCAATTATAGTTGCTTTAGTGCTTGGCTTTTTGTTTGCTTTTTTAAAACCTTTATTAGTTATATTAACATTGCCAATTACAATTGTTACCTTAGGATTTTTTTTATTGGTGATAAATACAATTATAATCCTATTAGCAAATAAATTGGTTACTGGTTTTAGTGTTGACGGCTTTTGGTGGGCAATGTTGTTTAGTATTTTATTATCAATCGTTCAATCTTTTTTGCATTCCTTGATTAAAGAAAAATAATCTATCTAATTCTTTGATATCTAAAGAGTATATTGAATTAATCCTGTTTTAACAGTACATTAACTTGATTTATAAACTATTTGGCGCAATCATTGTTGTTTTTTTGTATAAAATGACTAATTTTGCACACTTAATTTTTTAAAGTTAAATATACAATAATGAATATTATCAAAGAAAACATTGATGCACTTAATTCAGTTATAAAAATTGATATTACAGCTGAAGATTATCAAAATAAAGTAGAAAAAGAGTTAAATGATTATCGTAAAAAAGCTAATATACCAGGTTTCAGAAAAGGACATGTACCTATGAGTTTGGTTAAAAAGCAATATGGTAAATCTATAATGATTGATGAAGTAAATAAACTTTTACAAGAAGCATTAAACAATTTTTTGATAGAAGAAAAATTAGATGTATTGGGAAATCCATTACCAAAAGCTCAAGAAAATTTTTCATGGGATACTGATACCTTTACTTTTGAATTTGAATTAGGACTTGCACCTGAGTTTGATGTGAATTTAAAACCAAAAAAAGCAATTACTGCTTATAAAATTATTGCTGACGATAAAATGATTGATGAGCAAATAGTTAATATTAGAGAGCAATATGGCAAATTAATTACTCAAGAAGCTATTGTTGAAAATTCAAATATTACAGGTTCGTTTGTAAATGAAGAAAAAGAAATAAATAAAAAATCAACATTTAAATTAGAAAAAGTTAAAGGAAAGCCAAATCATAAGAAATTTATTGGTAAAAAAGTAGGAGATACTATTGAATTAAAATCTAAAAACTTGTTTACTGATGATCATATGTTGATGAATATTTTAGGTATTTCACATGATGATGCACACGATTTTAATGAAACTTTAAAATTTACTATTGAAGAAATCACTGAAACTGAATTAACAGAAGTAAATAAAGAGTTATTTGATAAAATATTTGGTGTAGACTTAATAAAAGATGAAACTGAATTTAGAGCAAGATTAAAAGAAGATGCAGAAAAACAATTCGCTTCCCAAGCTGATCAACAATTGTTAAATGCTGTAACAGAAAGCCTAATTGAAAACACAAAATTTGATTTACCAACTGAATTTCTGCAAAAGTGGTTAGCGGTTGCCGGAGATAAACCAATGACACCAGATCAAGCCATTGAAGAATATAATCGTTCGGAAAAAGGTTTGAGGTATCAATTAATTGAAGGTAAAATAAGTAAAGATCATGATATTAAAGTTTCTTATGATGATTTAAAAACATTTGC
>DAOVTC010000021.1 GCA_030633285.1 Flavobacteriaceae bacterium | reverse complement strand
TTGTTACAGGGTTAAATGTTTTGAATGTAACATTTCCTTCTGAAGATAAATTATTTCCTATATAATTCTTTCCGGTTATCATATCCAATATTTTGCACTAATTTAATACTAATATCTAAGTCTAACAATGATAATTACCATTAGAGAACATAAAATTAAACAATAAAAAAAGCTCATGATTTATTAAAATCACAAGCTAATTATCTAGATGGAATTAAATTTTAACCCATTTAATTTATACAATTCTAATTTATTTAGACGATAAAACCTTCCATTGATCTTCTGATAAAATATTATTAATTAAATTATCTCTGCAATCTGTTTTAGTAATAACAATTTGCTTTTTAATATCGGCAATTTCTACAACTTTTTTTAAGATGTTTTCTGTAGTCTCTTTATTCATTGAAAGCTCGTAAACCTCCTTTTCGAGTGTATTAACTTTTTCTGCTAATTTCATCATTTTTGGATGATTTTCACTATTCCATTTCGATAATTTTTCTTCTTGTTTTTTATCTAATTTGATATCCACTTTTTTGATGAGCTGCATATAATTTGGTAACGGATTAACATGTTTTATAAGTAAATCCATTTCAGTCTTGTCTTTAAAAGGCATTTTCTCTTTATACATTTTTAGTAGTTCGTTCCATTGTTCTTCATTCAAAATTTCCAAAACCTTATTTCTACAATCTAGTTTCATATTCGCCAAACTAGTCCTTAATTCTAATGTTTTTTCTAAATTATTTAGTAGAGATTCTTTTTCTATATTATCTAATGAAAGCTGATAAATTTTTTCTTCAATTTCTTTAATACTATAAGCCGTTTTGACAGCTTTAGGACTCTTTACCTTTCTTATTTCTTCAAGTTTTTGATACTGCTCTTTATCAATATTTAGTGCTTCTTTATTCTTTAAAATAAAATTCATATAATTTGGCTGTGATGTTGCGTGTAACATTACTTCCGTTTTATCGGAATTTTTATTATTTTCCTCTGTTTTTACTTCAGTTTGAACAGCTACCTCTATTGCTTGTTTTCCTGTCTTTACATTTTCTTTACATGATGTAAACACTATGGTTAATAACAAAATAGATGTAAGTTTTATTCTTAAATTTTTCATGATAATTATAATTTAGTACTTTTAATTTTTGTGTAAAATTACAATATCCTATTCCTAAAAATTGCAACTATAGTTACCTTAAAAAGTAAGTAAATTGGTTAACTTATTTTCTTTACATACTTTGTAATAATCACTATTTGAGTAGGCCCAACTTTACCTTCAATATATTCAGCATTTTCTCTATCTAAAGAAATTCTACGAACTGCTGTACCTTGTTTTGCAACCATACTTGATCCTTTTACTTTCAAATCTTTAATCAAAACAACGGAGTCTCCCGTTTGTAAAATAACACCATTAACATCTCTATGGATAATTTTTTCACTTTCATCTTCACCTTCACCAGTTGATTCTGCCCATTTTAAAGTTTCATCATCTAAATACAACATCTCCAATAAACCTTGAGACCATCCTTCAGCTCGCAAACGAGTAAGCATTCGCCAGGCAATTACCTGTACGGCCGATACTTCACTCCACATACTTTCATTTAAACAACGCCAATGATTAACATCAACATTATCAGGATTTTCAATTTGATCAATACATGTTGCACAAGCCAAAATACTATCATCAACAGTACCTTTTGAAGTTGGCGGCACTTCGTAAATATTTAAATTTTTAGTTGATGAACACAGCTCACATTTTGATTCACTTCGTTCATGTAATTTCTTTACAAGACTCATATAAATTTGTTTTTAATTGGAAAATGCAAAAGTAAAATTTTAGAAACAATATTTTAAAAAAATTACTTCACCAATTATAATAGTTTTTCTCTTATTTTTTTAGGCAAACTTTCAACTATTAAATCATAGGAATGATCAATTAGTTCAATAATAAAATCATATGGTAAATTATTTATTTCAACAGTATTCCAATGCTTTTTATTCATGTGGTAACCTGGTAAAATAGTTCCATCATACTCTTCACGAAGTTCAATCGCCCTTTCCGGATCACATTTTAAATTTATTGCAGGAGGTTGACGTTCTAATCCAGATAAAGTGAAAATTTTATTACATACTTTAAAAACCAAGGTGGTTTCATCAAAAGGAAAGTGTTCTGTTACACAGGGTTTGCTTAAACAATAGTTTCTAAACTCTTCAATATTCATTTTATAAAGGTACAAATTATAAAAAAACCAGTGCCAACTTTATATCTTGATAAGTAATTTCTCCATCCAGCATTTGAAAAATTGGCTTTAAACTTATAGTATTTCCACCTGAGTTTTCTTTCAATATTTTATTTCTTGCTTTTCTAACTTTAGATAATGTCTTTTTATCAGGTTTAAACCGTGATAAATCTGTGGTAGGGTATTGCTCTGCAATTCTTAACAAATGTGTAATAATGGTGCCAGTATTTAACTCTCTTTCTTTAGCTATAATTTTTAAAGAAAGACCTTCATCTATTAGCTGTTTTGTGATTAAATACGTTGATTTCTTCTTTGTTTTTAAACCTTTTTTAAGATTTTTTTTATTTTCTTCAATTTCATCAAAATTGGTAATCCCTCCTGATATTTTTATAAAGTTTAGTGCCAGTTTTTCAAAATCTTTTTCTTCACAATCTTTTTCTACTTTAAGCGATAATTCTTGAAACCTCTTATCGGCTTTTAAAGCCAAATCATCAACTTCTAAAGTTATGGAATTAAAGCTTATCAATTTCAAACCACTTAAACTTTTAACTCTAGATAATGCTACATATCCTTGTCCTTTTTCAAAGGTTTTACATAAATCCATTTCAGCAGCATCTAACGTCATTCCCTGACTTTTATGTACGGTTATTGCCCATGCTAGCCTTAACGGAATTTGCTGATAGCTAACCAGCATTTTACCACTTTCATCTTCAATTCTCCAATCTTCATATTCTGCAGTAATTTCATATCCGTTCAATAATTTAACAACTGGTAAACCATCTTTATTATATTTTAAAATAGTTCCTAAACTGCCATTTAAATATCCCTTTTCATGATTATTTTTTACAAACATTACTTTAGCTCCAATTTTTAATTCAAGATTCTCAGGAGCCATTATTGATTTTTTAACAGTTTCAGCTAATTTTAAATTACCTTTTATTTTTGCTTTAAACTTTGTTGTTTTACCTTTTATTGAATTTAAATGCTCTGTATTAATTCTATCTACATCTAAATTATGAGTAAATAGTTTTGTTGGTACATCAATATCTAATGCATCATCATTCTTATTTAAAATATCAATAGAATTTTGGGTCACATTTCCTTCTCTAATCTCATTTAAAATAGTATTCAAATTATTATCTGTATGCCGATATTGATCTGTTAAATAACAAATAGAAAGGTTTGCATCTAACCATGCTTGTGACATAAATGAAAATTTTTCACGATTGGTTTCACTATATTTTCCGATAGGTGGAAGCTGAAAAAAATCTCCGCAAAGTATCAATTGAATTCCTCCAAAAGCCAGATCTGTTTCTCTAAAATATTTTAAGACTTCATTAACTAAATCAAGCTGTTTTTTATGTAACATTGATATTTCGTCAATAATCAGAACTCTACTCTTATCAATATTTTTTTTAAGGTATTTTTTTTCTTTTAAATCTCTTAAATTGCCAAGTGTAAGAGAGTCTTTTATACCAATTCCTGACCAGGCATGAATAGTAGTACCTTCTAAATGCGTTGCAGCAATTCCTGTTGAAGCAGTAATTGAAACAGGTATTTTTCTCTCTTTTAGATATTGAATATATTGGTTTAAGACATAAGTTTTACCGGTACCAGCAGAACCTGTTAAAAAAATATTTTTTCCGGATTTTAAAATCGATAAAGCTTTTTCTTGATTCAAATTTTGATAATTAATATAGTTTTACAATTTACAAATATAATGGGTAGATTTTATACTTCTTACTTATTAATAAAGTAGTTTTAAAAAGTTAACATATTTTTTTCAAGCAAAAAAAAACTCCCTCAATTGAGGGAGTTTAGATACTTAATTAAAATCATTATGCTTCAATAGCAACGTCCAAACTAGTAGTTACCGAAAGTGAAGGTGGAGTCACAAAGTGCTGTTTAACAGGACATTGATCTACAACCTTTTTAATAGCTTTATTGTACTTTGTTGGGAAAGTACTCGGTAAGTTTACTAAAATTTCCATTTCTTCAATCATATTTGTCATACGATTATATTTCATTTTTTGTGTAAGTGTTACATCTTCTAATGACATATTTCTTTGACTCATAAATGCTCTTACATAAACGGCAGAACACATACCTGCAGTTGCCAAGTATACCATGTAAGGAGAATCATCCATTGTGATTTCTTTGCCATTATATATAGGAATAATTTTTCCGATTTCGTTAAATTTAATATCTATATTCATGATAGTAATAATTTTATTTAGTTTTAATTAATAAGTGCAAAATTATAACTACCGATAGTAGGTCAGTGTAACCTGTATTACATTTAATTATTTATTTTTTTTGTATTCATTGAGTCTAATTTAGATTTATCGTATTGAGGAAGTAATATATCTTGATAATCTAAAGTCCACCCAATTGTTTCAACAATATTTTGAATCACTAAAACTGCTTCTAAAGCTTCATTTTTTGCAGTATCTAATAATCCGCTTTCAGGTATTTTTGCCATAACATGTTTTTTTGCTTCGGCATTTAATTCGGTTAAATCAACTGAATCAAATTTGTTAAAAAAACCTTCTTTTTTATCATAATATTTTAAATCAGTTTCTAAACTTAAAACCACTGGTTGTGGAAACTCTGTAAGTTTTATCACTTTTTTCTCATTAATTGCCTCCATATTAATTTTTGACAAATCAAAACCTACGTGTGCTTTAGCATTAATTAATATCACTGCCTTTTTTTTACTTGTTATCATGCTTAAAAACCTTTCTTTGGTATTTTCATAGTGATAAATTTCTGCAAACTCTCCTTCAACAGTAATCAATTTCCATACTTTTCTCATTTTTTCCATCAAAATAACAGATTGAGCATTGGTTTTTTCTTTATTATTTTGAATTCTTATATACTTTAAAGCCCAATAGGTTATTATTGCGCCAAGAAAAAGTCCTAATAGTGCTTCCATTATAAAATATTATGAGATTAATTATTTAAAAGTAATAAAAATAAGTTTAAATACTTACTAGGTTTCTTTAAACCTTGCAAGAGATTAAACTATAAACAAATCCGCAGCAATTCCATCAACTAAAAATTTACCTTTATTAGCTATTAAAATTGTATCACCTACAATTTTTAAGGTCTTATTTTGTAAATATTTTTGAATGTTTGATTCAAGTTCATTTTTAATATCCAGTCCGAAATTTTTTTCAATATTTATTAAAGAAATCCCCCAAATAGTCCTTAAACCCGTCATAATTGTTTCATTAAATCTATCGTTAATTGTTAGGGTTTCGATTTCTTGAGGAAGAGTTTTTTGTTGTATTGATTTTAGATATTTAGCATTATTTGAAACATTCCAACTTCTAATTTTACCATTGTAAGAATGTGCTGAAGGTCCTATTCCCAAATAGTGTTTACCTTTCCAATAGGATATATTGTGTTTTGAAAAACAACCCTCTTTTCCAAAATTAGAAATTTCATATTGTACAAAATTGTGTTTAGCTGTTTCATCTACTAATATTTGGAAGTGTTGATGTGCTACATTTTCATCTAAAGGAGGATATTTACCTTTTTTAATAAAATTTGACAATGCTGTTTTATCTTCTACTGTTAAAGCATAACTAGAAATATGAGGCACATTCAAATCAAAAGCTGTTTGTAAATTTTTAAGCCATTTTTCATTGCTCATATTAGGAATGCCATAAATCAAATCAATGGTAATATTATCAAAGCTGCCAATGGCAGCTGATAAGCAATTAATTGCTTCTTTGGCATTATGGGCACGGTTCATAAATTGTAAATCATCGTCAAAAAAAGATTGGATACCAATACTCAAACGGTTTATTGGTGAACTAGCTAATTGTTTAATTTTAGAATCATCCAGATCATCAGGATTTGCTTCCAGTGTAATTTCAGGATTTTCTATTACTTTATAATTCTGATAAATTGTATCTATCAATAGGTGTAATTCCTCAATTGTCAATAAAGATGGTGTTCCTCCACCAAAATAAATAGTTTCAATTGCTTGTTTTATTTCATTTTTTCTCAATACTAATTCATCAGCTATTGCTTGAATCATTTCACTTTTCCTTTTAAGCGAAGTAGAAAAATGAAAATCGCAATAATAACATGCTTGTTTACAAAACGGTATGTGTATATAAATTCCTGCCAAATCAAAAAATAAAAATTTTATAAATGTACTCTTTTAAAAAAACCTAACAAAAGTGATTTTTGTTACCTTATTTTTAATAGTTGTATCGTAACTTTGAGAAAAGTATAAAATTATGTACGTACATATAGTTTCATTTAAGATAAAAGAAGGAGAAGAAATAACTTTTGTTGAATTACAAAAATTTGAAGAAAATATGGAAGCTAAACCTGCTGGTTTAGATCATTTTCATATTTTTAAAGACCGAAATGATGAAAGCAGATATCATTTGATTGAATATTGGAAATCAAAAGAGGATAAAGACAAATTAGAAGAATCTCCTGATCATAAACATTTTCATGAGCTTCGTAAATTAGCAATAGAAAAGAAATTTGAAACTCATGAATGTGATTTAATAGTATAATTATATTATTCGCTTTTCATTCTGTTTTACAAAGGCTCCCCAACCTGTATAATTTTTACCGGTTACAATTTTTCCTGCATTATAAAAATGGCAAACTGCTGCTGCTAGACCATCTGTTGCATCCAGATTTTTAGGGATTTCTTTCAAATTTAAAATATTCTGTAACATTTTAGCTACCTGCTCTTTTGAAGCATTTCCATTACCTGTTACAGCCATTTTAATTTTTTTGGGTGAGTATTCAGTAATTGGTATTTCTCTTGATAATGCTGCGGCCATAGCAACTCCTTGTGCCCGACCTAATTTTAACATTGATTGCACATTTTTACCAAAAAAGGGAGCCTCAATTGCAATTTCGTCAGGGTGATAGGTATCTACAATTTGAAGTGTTCTTTCAAAAATTAATTTCAATTTTGTATAATGATCATTATATTTTTTCAATACTAGTTCATCAAGTTGCATCAATTCCATATTGTTGTTCACAACCTTGATCAACCCGAAACCCATAATTGTTGTTCCGGGGTCAATTCCTAGTATAATTTTTTCAGTTTGCAATTTTATATTTTTTTAATCTACCTTTTGGTATGGCAAAATAATATTTTGTTTCTTTGCGTAAATGTACAATATCTTGCATAAATATAAATCTGCATTTTTTTTTATAATAAAGCTCTTCATTATTGGTGGTGCATATTATTTTATTTCTGATAAAATTTCAAGCAATAAAGTTTTAAATAGTTCTGAGTTTCTTATCTCTGTTAAAACAAATATTTTAAACAATAATTTTATTTTATTAAGTATATTTTTATTTACAATATCCAATTGGTTATTAGAAATAGTTAAGTGGAAAACACTTGTTTCATCAATCAAAATTATTTCTTTTACTGAAGCTTCAAAACAAAGTTTGTCATCGTTAACAGCTTCATTATTAACACCTAATAGAATTGGAGAGTATGGAGCAAAAGCAATATATTACACTAAAAATGAAAGAAGTAAAATTTTACTATTAAATTTTTTAGGTAATTTTAGCCAAATGTCTATAACTGTAGTTTTTGGATTATTTGGACTAACTTTTCTTATGAATGAATTATCTTTTAATACAAATTTTTTGGTTTTTCCATTATCTTTTATTGTGTTATTCTTGGCATTACTTTTTTTAATTACCCCAAAGAAAATATGGAAAACATATTTAATAAAAATCACAACTCAAGTAAATGCAATTAGCAGCAAAATTTATTTTAAAAACTTTCAACTTTCTCTTTTAAGGTATTTTGTTTTCTCACACCAATTTTATTTTTTACTGATAATTTTAGGCGGTGATATTAATTATTTAACGGCTATGCCTATTATTTTTTCTATGTATTTCATTGCCTCTATAATTCCAGGATTTGTGATTTTTGATTGGTTAATTAAAGGTTCGGTTGCTGTATCACTTTTCAGTATTTTTGGGGTAAATGAAATGGTTATTTTAAGTATCACAAGTATTATGTGGCTTCTTAATTTTGCTTTACCCTCTGTAATTGGAAGTTATTATATTTTAATTTTCAATAAATCTCCTATCCATATTTTTGAAGAAAACAGAATCCGTACATGATAATTATTTCCATACTCATATCACTAGCATACAGTGTGTTAATTTTATCATTTGTAAAGGGTTTTCATAATGTTAAATTGTTTAATTCAGACATCTCAACTACCAAATCAGATTTTTCTATTGTAATTCCATTTAGAAATGAAGCTTTAAACTTACCCGAACTATTACAAAGTATTTCACAAATTCAATACCCAAAAAATAAATTTGAGATTATTCTTATAAATGATGATTCAAATGATAATTTTCAAAACATAATTAAAGATTTTAAATTAAAAAATAAAGATGTCATTATACATCTTATCAATAATAAAAGGAAGAGTAATTCTCCTAAAAAAGATGCTATTGAACTTGCTATACAAAAATCACAATATGAATGGATTATCACAACTGATGCCGATTGTATTGTACCTGAAAATTGGTTAAACTCTTTTGATCATTTCATCCAAAAGGAATCACCAAAAATGATTGTTACACCTGTTTCTTATGAAACTAATAACAGCTTTTTAGAAGATTTTCAAAATCTTGATTTTTTAAGTCTACAAGGATGTACAATAGGAGCTTTTGGTATTAATAAACCCTTCTTGTGTAATGGTGCTAATTTGTGTTATAATAAAAATGCTTTTATAGAGGTAAGTGGTTTTACAGGTAATGAAAATATTGCAAGCGGGGATGATATTTTTCTATTAGAAAAAATGGTGAACAAATATCCTAATCAAACTAAATATTTAAAATCTACAGACGCTATTGTAAAAACCAAACCAGAAAAAAATATATCTGATTTAATCAATCAACGTTTACGTTGGGCTGCAAAAACAGCCTCTTACAACAATACTTTTGGAAAATTAGTTGGTTTTTTAGTGTTTTTAATGAATATATGGATGTTGATACTTTTATTTTTAGCAACATCTAAAAATATTTCATGGCAACATTTTGGTTTTATATACTTAATAAAATTTAATATTGATTTTGTATTAATTTATATTACTGCAACTTTTTATCAACAAGAAAAGTCATTAAAAAAGTACTTAATAAGTAGTTTTCTCCATCCATTTTTTATTGTATTTGTAGTACTATTTTCATTAAAGAAAGCTTATAATTGGAAAGGAAGGACTTTTTCAAAATAATTCAATATTTTACGTTAACTACAATAGGCAATTTGAATTGAGATCTTACAGGTATTCCTCTTTTTATTGAAGGCTGAATTAAATTAGGTAATTGTTGAATGCTCTGTTCAATTATACTATCAAATAATGGAATTTCTTTACTAACCTTATCTGTAGATTGAAATCCAACAATAGTAACTTTACCATTATTATCTACTAGCAAATCCACGTGAACTGTATCTTTAAATGAATTAGCAGCTTTAAAGTTACTTTTATTTAAAATCTTTTCTAATTTTTTAATCAACTCATTCTCAAAACACAAATTTTGCTTTTTGTTAGTATCACAATTATTACATTCTTTTAGTAAAGGATAGACATCAACAGTAGAATAATCAACTATGGTATCTAATACAGCTTGGGTTTGATGTGAATATTTTTTAGGCGATATAAAATCACATGAAGAAAAAAGTAAGACAAAAAATATTGCGAATAACAGCCTTAGATACATTGTATTTGTTTGACAATGTGAAAGTACAAATAAATTTGAATTAGTTACTTGTTTGTAAAAAACTATAGATAAAATGTTAATATTTATCTTGATTATACCTCTAAACAAAAGAAACCGAAGATTTCTCCTCGGTTTTATTGAATATTTTTAACTAAAAGTTTTTTTTTAAATCACATATCGTCTTGAAGAAAATCATTACTCCACTACCAAAGTGATTGGCAAAGTATATTTTACTGCTACTTTTTTACCATTTTCTTCACCTGGTTGCATTTGAGGCAAACTCGAAATAACTCTAATTGCTTCGGTTTCTAAATCTTTATGTGGGCCACGAGCTTTTACATCTACAATATCACCGGTTTTATCAATTTTAAATTGTACATAAACTCGTTTTTTACCTTTTGCTAATCCTAAACTCTTACTTAAACTTGTATTAAAATTAGAACCTACAAATTTTGTTATTTTTTTAACCATACACTTCTTTTGATCTGTTGCATCTTCACAACCCGGGAAAATTGGCACCTGATCTATATGAGCAAAAGGTACAACATCAGCATTAGAATAGTCTTTAGATTTCTTATACTTATCTCGTTCTCTAAAATCAATAATTTGTTGAATCATTCTATTTCCATTTTCAAATTCAATTATTTTTAAATCTG
>DAOVTC010000063.1 GCA_030633285.1 Flavobacteriaceae bacterium | reverse complement strand
TAAAAAATAGCTACAAGTCGTACGCCCTAAACCTGTACTAATCATTTGCGGTTTTAATCCTTTGCTTAAATCATCTGATAGATTCATTGTGAAAATTTGATCACACTCTAAACCCCATGCTTTTGTATTAGCTTGAAAAACTAATTTTGTACCATCAAAACTCCAATAAGCCTCTGCATTATCACCACCAAAAGTTAATTGTTTAATATTTTTTAAATGCTTTTCTTGTGGATAATGTACAATATTTACAATTTTTGTTGCACCCGAAACTGCATCTTCTTTATTACTCGAATGTTCTTGTTTTCCTCCTTTTGAAGTTTTACAACTCAAAACTGTTAATACAAATACAATTAATACTATTTTTATCTTCATTAAATCAATATTTTATTCGCAACAAATGTAATTTTTTTTTAACCATTAAAAATATCGGTTAAAGCAGAAAAAACAACGATGAAAGATTTAATAAAGTTAAAGTAGAATGTGTAATGTTGAAAATTATAAAGAATTGAATACTTTTGCAAATTATGGCAAAAATAGGTGATATAGAATTAGGAGATTTTCCATTATTACTCGCTCCAATGGAAGACGTGAGTGATCCGCCTTTTAGAGCACTTTGTAAAGAACAAGGTGCTGATGTTGTTTATACCGAGTTTATTTCATCGGAAGGTTTGATTCGTGATGCTGCAAAAAGTATTCAAAAGCTAGACATTTATGACAAAGAACGACCTGTTGGTATTCAAATTTTTGGAGCCAACCTTGATTCTATGTTAAGAACTGTTGAAATTGTTGAACAATCAAGACCTGATTTTATTGATATAAATTATGGCTGTCCTGTTAAAAAAGTAGTAAATAAAGGTGCTGGTGCTGGAATTTTAAAAGATATTCCATTAATGATTAAACTCACTGATGCCATGGTCAAACACACTAATATCCCTATTACTGTTAAAACCCGGCTAGGTTGGGATAACGATTCTATTCATATTTTAGAAGTAGCCGAACAATTACAGGATGTAGGAGCTAAAGCTATTGCCATTCATGGTAGAACAAGAGCTCAAATGTATAAAGGAGAAGCCAACTGGGAACCAATTGCCGATGTTAAAAACAACCCAAGAATGTATATTCCTATTTTTGGAAATGGCGATGTTAATTCTCCTGAAAAAGCCATGATTATGCGAGACGAATATGGATTAGATGGTGCTATGATTGGAAGGGCTAGTATTGGTAATCCTTGGTTTTTTGCTCAGGTAAAACATTTTTTTAAAACAGGTGAACATTTGGCATCTCCAACAATTCCGGAAAGGGTACAAACTGCAAAACGACATTTACAAATGGCTATAGAGTGGAATGGTGAACATGCTGGTTTATTTGAAACTCGTCGTCATTATACCAATTACTTTAAAGGAATACCTCATTTTAAAAATTACCGATTAAAAATGGTTACATCTGACACAAAAGAAGAAGTTTTTCAAGTTTTTGAAGAAGTTTTGGATAAATTTGCTGATATAAAATAATTCGCAGACTGAATATAACCACTTTGATAATATTCACCCTATGAATATCAAGATAAAACTCTAAACCTAATTCAATTCATCAGATGAGTTAACAATTTTTACTTTAACCTTTTAACTTGTTTGTTTACTCCACCAACTTTTTAGAAATCCTGGCACTAGCAATTTTTGCAGCTAAAAAGCCTAGTATCACAATTGTTAAAATTACAATCAATACATTGGAAAGATAAAATTCAACTGGGTAAGGCAATGAATGAGTTATCATAATAAACCCATATTTTTTTTGTAAAATCACAAATGGAATGGCTAGTAATAGACCTATAAACAAGCCAAATAAAGTAAGTAAAAACCCTTGCAATACAAATATTTTTCTTATTTCTTTTATGTTTGAGCCCAAATGAAAAAGAGTTTTTAAATTATCTCGTTTATCAATTATCATCATAACAATAGCTCCAATAACATTAAATAAAGCAATAATTAATATTAAAGTAAAAATTAAATATGAAGCTAAATTTTCTGTATTAAGCATTTTATAAAAAACCGAATTTAATTGCTCTCGTGTTTGTACTTTAAATTTTACGCCTAATGAATTTTGTAATTCTTTTTGTACCTCTTCAACATCTCTATCACTTCTCAATTTTAATTCTATAGCAGTAATTTGATTAGGTTTATAATTTAAAAGTTCTTGTGCTAAACTCAAATTTGTAAAAACATATTTTTTATCTAAATCATCTGTTAATTTAAAAATTCCTATCGGCTGTGTATTTACCTGTTTAAAAGCTGTTTTAGGATTAGTTATGTATCCTTTCCCTGGTTTTGGAACAAAAATCTTGAGAGATTCTAAAAAATCATATGCTCCAACCGAAAGTATATTTGAAATACCACTCCCAATTACAACAGTATATTTCTCACCATAGTTTACCCACTCACCAAAGTAAACAGCTGTATCCATTTTATTCACAAACAAATAATTACTATCAACACCTTTGATTGTAGCGATATGAGATTTATCTCTATAATTTAAAAACGCACGTTCCTCAATTACTTTAGTATATGATGCTATTTTGCTTCTTATAAGTATATTTTCAACAGAATCATTAATTATAAAAGATTTCCCTTCTACTGAAGAAATTTTTAAGTCAGGATCGACAGTCTGAATAAAACTTAGACTAAAATTTTTCAATCCTGAAAAAACAGAAAGAACAACAAATAAGGCTATTGAGCTAACTACAACTCCAATAGTAGCAATTAAAGTAATAATATTAATAGCATTATTACTACTTTTTGAAAATAGGTAACGTCTTGCTATGTATAGCGAAAAATTCAAATTATTTTTTAGACTTTTTTGATAAAATTTCTGAATTTTTTATAGGATCATTATCTTTACCTTTTAAAGCAGCATCAATATCATCAATATAATCCAATGAATCATCAACAAAAAAAGTCAATTCAGGCATTCGTCTTAATTGATTTCTTGTTCGTCGTGCTAATTCATATCTTATGGTAGTTGTATTAGAAATAATTCCTTCTAAAATTGAATCTCTTTTATCAGTTGGGAAAACACTTAAATATGCCTTTGCCTGGCTCAAATCAGAAGTTACATGTACTTTTGTAACTGAAATTACAATTCCTTTCATTCCACCTTGAGCTGCTTTTTGTAAAACATCTACCAAATCCTTTTGTAAAACTCCAGCTATTTTTTTCTGTCTATTTGTTTCCATAAATGCAAAAATAAGACTAAAATCTATTAAAAATATCTATTTTTGAAATATTAAATTCAATATTATGAATAAAATTGAACATATAGGTATAGCAGTTAAAGATATTAAAAAATCAAATGAAATATTTGCTTCTCTTTTCCATAAAAAAAATTACAAAATGGAAGAGGTATTGAGCGAAGGAGTGAAAACTTCATTTTTTCAAATTGGTGAAAATAAAATAGAATTATTAGAGGCAACAAATCCTAATAGTCCTATTGCAAAATTTATAGAAAAAAAAGGAGAAGGAATTCATCATATTGCTTTTGCTGTTGATGACATAGCTACAGAAGTTAAAAGACTTAAAAACGAAGGATTTCACATTCTAAATGAAATTCCAAAAAAAGGTGCCGATAATAAATTGGTAGTATTTTTACATCCAAAAACTACTAATGGTGTTTTAGTTGAACTTTGTCAAGATATTTAAATTTAATTAAATTTTTATACTAAAAAATTTGTTTGCCCTTTATTCAGAAATAATTACCTTGCAAATCACAATAAATGCGTAAAATCTATGAGTAAATCTTTTGAAAAATACCAAAAAAGAAGATTACGTTCATCTTATCTTTCTGTTATTATAAGTATTTCATTAGTTCTTTTTTTACTCGGACTTTTAGGTCTATTGGTACTTAATACTAAAAAAGTTTCAAATTATTTTAAAGAAAAAGCCGCTATCACATTATTTCTTAAAAATGATGTAGAAAAAGAAGGCATTTTAAATTTACAAGCTTCAATAAATAAAGAACCTTTTACAAAAGGCACTAAATTCATATCAAAAGAAGAAGCTGCTAATATTTATAAAAAAGAAAATGGTGAAGATTTTATGAACTTTTTAGGTTACAATCCTTTACAAAATGCAATTGACATTTATGTAAAAGCTGATTATGTAACCCCTGATAAAATGACTGAAATTGAAAATAAATACAAAGCAAACCAATTTGTTTCTGATATTTCCTACGATAAACCTTTGATTGATTTACTAACCAAAAATGTAAAAAGAATAAGCTTATTTGTGTTAATTTTTAGCGCACTAGCTACTTTAATAGTTATTGTATTAATCAATAGTTCTATACGTTTATCTGTTTATTCTAAAAGGTTTACTATAAAAACTATGCAAATGGTAGGTGCTACAAAACAATTTATTAGAAAACCGTTTATTTGGCGAAGTGTAAGATTAGGAATTGCTGGTGCCGTTTTAGCCTTAATTGAACTGGCAGCTGTAATTTATTATTTTAACAATCATTTTCCTGAATTTAGTCTGATTGAAGACAGAATAGAATTAGCAATTTTATTTGGTGCAATTTTCTTTATCGGAATATTTATAACATGGTTTAGTACCTTTTTTGCAACACAACGCTTTTTAAATTTAAGAACTGACGAACTATATTATTAAATTTTTGAATATCGTAATGATTTATAATTAAATATTTTTTCAAAAGATTATGGCAAAAAAAAATAAAGAAAAAAATAAATTATCTGGAGAGTTTCTTTTTGGGAAAAGGAATTATACCATTATGATAATTGGAGTTATAATCATACTTATTGGTTTTATTTTAATGACCGGAGGCGGTAGTGATAACCCTAATGTTTTTAATGAAGATATTTATAATTTTCAACGTATTCGCTTAGCTCCAACAATTGTACTTATTGGACTTGCAGTTGAAATTTATGCAATTATGGCAAATCCAAATAAAAAAAATAAATAAAAACCTTTCTTTATTCAAATCTTATTTAAGATATATTTCATGAGTTATTTAGAAGCTATTATTCTTGGAATCATACAAGGTTTAACCGAATTTTTACCGGTATCATCAAGCGGTCATTTAGAATTGGCAAAAGCTATTTTTGGTGATCATTCTTTACCTCAAGATAGTTTAACTTTTACTGTGATTTTACACTTTGCAACTGCTATGAGTACTATGGTTGTTTTTAGAAAAGAAGTCTTTACAATAATCAAAGGACTATTTCAATTCAAATGGAATGACGAATTACAATTTTCATTAAAAATTATTATTTCAATGATTCCTGCTACAATCATTGGATTGTTATTTGAAGATGAACTAGAAGCCTTTTTTGGTGGAAAAATTCTAATGGTTGGATTTATGCTTTTAATAACCGCTTTATTATTATTACTTGCAGATAAAGCAAAAAGCACAGATCAAAATGTAAATTATAAAAATGCTTTTATTATAGGTGTTTCACAAGCCATAGCAATGCTCCCTGGAATTTCTCGTTCAGGAGCAACCATATCAACTTCTGTTTTACTTGGTATAGATCGTGTAAAAGCAGCACGTTTTTCATTTTTAATGGTCGTACCTTTAATATTTGGCAAAGTAGCTAAAGATGTTTTAGGTGGAGAAATAAGTTTTCAAAGTGATCAAATTGGCAGTATGACTGCCGGTTTTTTAGCAGCATTTATCTCAGGTTTATTTGCTTGTAATTGGATGATATCTTTAGTTAAAAAAAGTAAGCTTTATTACTTCGCTATTTACTGTTTTATCGTTGGAATTTTCGCCATAACTTATGCATACTTTTATTTATAATGGAGGCTGAAGATTTTCAAACTGGTCAGGTTATTTTAATTGATAAACCATTAAAATGGACTTCTTTTCAAGTTGTTAATAAATTACGATGGGCAATTAAACAAAAATATAAAATTAAAAAAATAAAAGTTGGTCATGCCGGAACACTAGATCCTTTGGCAACAGGGTTGTTAATTATCTGTACAGGAAAATTTACTAAAACTATTGATAAAATTCAAGCAGAAATAAAAGAATATACAGGAACTTTTACACTTGGCTCAACTACTCCTTCTTTCGATTTGGAAACAGAAGTGAATCAAAACTTTTATACAAATAATATAACTAAAGAGACAATACATAAAACAACAAAATTATTTTTGGGAGAAATTGAACAGGTACCTCCATTATATTCTGCAATTAAAAAAGATGGTGTTAGATTATATGAATTAGCAAGAAAAGGAGAAGTTACTGAAATAAAATCTAGAAAAATCACTATTTACCAATTTGAAATTACCAAATTCAATATGCCAGATATTGAATTTAAAGTAGTTTGTAGTAAAGGAACCTATATTAGATCACTAGCAAATGATTTTGGAAAAGCTTTGAATTCTGGAGCTTATTTATCATCTTTAAGACGAACCAAAAGTGGTAACTTTGATGTAAAAAATGCTATTGACCCTCTAGAATTTATAAAAAC
>DAOVTC010000095.1 GCA_030633285.1 Flavobacteriaceae bacterium | reverse complement strand
AGATAGAGATTCTAGTGAAGGTGCTGCAATAGCAGTTGTAAATAATGATAATACAAAAGGTATTGTTATTGTTTTAGGTTGCGAAACAGACTTTGTAGGTAAAAACGAAACATTTGTAAACCTTGCAAAAGAATTCGCCAATATAGCTATCAAAAATGATACAAAAGAAGAATTATTAAATGCTGATTTTGATGGAATGACTGTTGCTGAAAAGTTAATTGAACAAACAGGTGTAATTGGTGAAAAAATTGAGCTTTCTGCTTTTGAAAAAATCAATGCTCCTTTTGTTGGTTCTTATATACATTCTGGTAAAATTGCAACAATAGTTGGTTTATCAGCTAATGTTGAAGGTGCCGATGAAGTAGCAAAAGATATTGCTATGCAAGTTGCTGCAATGAATCCCATAGCCTTAAATGAAGCTGGTGTTGACAAAGAAGTAATTGCTAAAGAAATTGAAATTTCAAAAGATCAATTACGCCAAGAAGGAAAACCAGAAGCTATGCTTGATAAAATTGCTGAAGGAAAACTAAAACGTTTCTTTAAAGATAACACTTTAGTTAACCAAGCATTTATTAAAGATAGTAAAGTAAGTGTTGCTAATTATGTGAAAACAATTGGTGATGTTACAATAGTTGATTTTAAACGTGTTACTTTAGGTTAACTACACCATAACAATTTTTAAAAATCCTCATCATCTTGATTCTTATCTTGATATGAGGGTTTTTTTTGTCTTTTTCTCAAATGAAAACAATGCAATCCTAAGTTCTAATTAGTATATTTGCTAAACTTTTTAAATTTCATATGAAACAAGCATGTTAAAAGCTTTCTCGGTTAAGAGATTGATTATTTAAGAACAGCATATGACGATTAAAAAACAATAAGTATAAACTACATGAAATACAATAGAATTCTTTTAAAATTAAGTGGTGAAGCATTAATGGGAGAACGTCAATACGGAATTGACCCAAATCGTTTATCAGGCTATGCACAAGAAATAAAAAAAATTGTAGATCAAAATGTTGAAGTTGCCATTGTAATTGGTGGTGGAAATATTTTTAGAGGTTTGGCAGGAGCGAGTAATGGAATGGATAGAGTTCAAGGTGATTATATGGGAATGCTCGCTACAATTATAAATGGCCTAGCTCTACAAAGCGCCCTAGAAGAGGCTCAAATACAAACACGCTTATTAACAGCTATTGAAATGAAACAAATTGCAGAACCATTTATTAAACGTCGAGCTGTTAGACATTTAGAAAAAGGTAGAGTTGTTATTTTTGGTGGTGGCACTGGAAATCCGTATTTTACAACTGATACTGCTGCCGTTTTAAGGGCAATTGAAATAAATGCTGATGTAATTTTAAAAGGTACTCGTGTAGATGGAATTTATAACGCAGATCCTGAAAAAGATAAATCTGCAACCAAATTTAAAAATATCTCTTTTAAAGAAGTTTTAAATAAAGGCTTAAAAATTATGGATATGACTGCTTTTACACTTAGTGAAGAGAATAAGTTACCAATAATTGTTTTTAATATGAATAAGGATGGTAATTTATTAAAAATTGTATCTGGAGAAGATATTGGAACTCTTGTTGATGTATAAAAAGAATTGACCATTTCTATATAATTTAAATATTTAATCATGAAAGAAGAACTTGAATTTATTATAGATTCCACCAAAGAGCAAATGCAAAATGCCATTGATCACCTTGAAATTGAACTTTCAAATATTAGAGCTGGAAAAGCTTCTCCTGCAATGTTACGAAGTGTAAAAGTTGACTATTATGGTTCTGTCACTCCACTTAGTCAAGTTGCTAACATTAATTCACTTGATGCACATACTTTAACTATTCAACCTTGGGAAAAAACTTTAATTCCTGAAATTGAAAAAGGTATAATGGCAGCAAATTTAGGTTTCAATCCTATGAATAATGGAGAAAGTGTTATAATTAATGTTCCTATTTTAACTGAAGAACGAAGAAAAGAATTGGCTAAACATGCAAGATCTGAAGCTGAAAACGCCAAAGTAAGCATAAGAAATGATAGAAAAGATGCAAATAATGAATTGAAAAAAATAGACATTTCTGAAGATTTATTAAAAAATTCAGAAATGGACATCCAAGATTTAACAGATAAATTTATCAAAAAAACTGATGAATTATATGCTGTTAAAGAAAAAGAAATAATGACTATTTAACTTAATAATTATTTTATTACACTCTATTTCTAATATTAAATCTTAAAATAATTTGGGCAAATCAAATTTTACTTCAAGTAAAATTTCTTGCCTTATTAAAAAATAAAAACTTTAAAATGAATTTTTGGCTAGTTGTATCTCGATTTATTCTTAAGCGAAGAATCTTTATTTTGTTAGTTTTAGCAGCTACTACCGTTTTTTTAGCATCAAAAATTCAAAACATTCAATTTTCTCATACAGAACCTAACTTATTACCCAAAGACCATGAGGAAAATATCAAGTATAATAAATTTTTAGAAATTTTTGGAGAAGAGGGTAATCTTATCATTCTAGCAATACAAGATAGTGCAGTTTTTACAGCTGAAAATTTTAATAAATGGAATAACTTTTCAAAAGAATTAAACTCCTATCCTGAAGTAGATTTTACCGCATCTATTGGTGATATTAAAACTTTAAAAAAAGATAAAAAAAATCAAAAATTTTTTGTTGAGCCTTTATACAAAAATGAACCTTCTACTAACGATGAAGTTAAAAAAATAAAAGATGAACTATTTAATAACTTACCGTTTTTTGATAATTTTTTATTCAATAAAAGTTCAGGTACAATTAGAACAGCAGTTTATTTAGATAAAGAAATAGTAAACACAAGGATACGTGAGCGCTTTGTTTTTGACGACCTAAACCCAGCAATTGAAAAATTTGAAAAAGAAACTGGATTAGACATTCGTGTATCGGGTATGCCATATATCCGTACAATGAATGCTCAAAACATAATTGATGAAATTGGTATTTTTGTTGGTCTAGCATTATTAGTTACTTCATTAATATTTTTTCTGTTTTTCCGTTCTTACCGTGCAACTTTTATAACTATGACAGTAGTAAGCATAGGGGTTATTTGGGCATTAGGCTTTATAGGATGGTTTCAATATGAAATATCCGTTTTAATGGCATTAATTCCACCACTAATTATTGTAATAGGTGTACCAAATGCTATATTTTTTATTAATAAATACCAACAAGAGGTTAAAAAACATGGAAATCAAGCCAAGTCATTACAACGCATAATCTCAAAAATTGGTAATGCAACTTTGATGACGAACTTAACAACAGCTTCAGGTTTTGCTACATTTATTTTTATTAAAAGTCAACTTTTAAGGGAGTTTGGTATTATTGCTTCAATAAATATTATGGCAATTTTCTTTCTCTCCATATTAATTATTCCAATTATATACAGTTTCATGCACAAACCAAAAGTTAAGCATTTGAAACATTTGGAAAGAAAATGGATGGAAGCCATTGTAGATTGGATGGAAAAAACTGTTAGGCATCATAGAATTGCAATTTATATTTCAACAGTAATAATAATAATTGTCAGTATTATTGGAGTTTATATGATACGTGTTTCTGGAAGTATTATTGAAGATATGCCTAAAGGCAAACAATTTTATAAAGACATTGTATTTTTTGAAAATGAATTTGGAGGTATTATGCCTTTAGAAATATTAATAGATACCAAAAGAAAAAAAGGTGTCATGAATTTATCTACGCTAAAGCGAATGAATAAATTAGATGAAGAGCTTGATGAAATACCAGAACTTTCAAAATCTGTATCTATCTTGAATTTGGTGAAATACTCAAAACAAGCTTTTTACAATGGTAACCCAAAATATTATCAGCTACCAACAGAGCAAGAAAAAAACTTTATTTTGGCTTATACCAAAAACTCAGACACCAATTCTGATATGCTAAAAAACTTTGTTGATTCAACCGGACAATATGCGAGAATAACAACTTTTATGAGAGATATTGGTACAGATAAAATGACCAGAATTGAAGAAAGATTACATGAAAAAATTGACAAAGCCTTTCCTAAAAATAAATATGATGTTACTTTAACAGGTAAAGCATTAGTTTTTTTAAAAGGAACCAATTATCTGATTAAAAATCTTGTAATTTCTCTTTCATTAGCCATTTTTATTATTTCATTATTTATGGCTTGGATGTTTAGATCATATAAAATGATAATCATTTCTTTACTCCCAAATATATTACCTTTATTAATTACTGCTGGTTTAATGGGTTATTTAGGCGTACCCATAAAACCTTCAACTATTTTAGTATTTAGTGTTGCTTTTGGTATATCGGTTGATGATACCATTCATTTTTTGGCAAAATACCGCCAAGAATTAATTGCCCATAAATGGAATGTAAGAAAATCAGTTTATGGTGCTTTACGTGAAACAGGTCTAAGTATGTTTTATACATCTATAGTTTTATTTTTTGGTTTTTTAGTATTTACCGTTTCTAGTTTTGGAGGAACCAAAGCCTTAGGAGGATTAGTTTCTGTAACATTATTATTTGCAATGGTAGCCAATTTATTATTATTACCTTCGTTATTGTTATCATTAGAATCAACAATTGCCAATAAAAAAACATTCAAAAAACCAACCATTTCTATTCTTCCAAAAGAAGAAGATGAAGAAGATAATTAAATAACAAACAAATGAAAGGAATCATATTAGCTGGAGGTAGTGGAACAAGACTACATCCAGTGACACTAGCCATAAGTAAACAATTATTACCAATTTATGATAAACCGATGATTTATTATCCTTTATCGGTTTTAATGCTTGCTGGAATAAAAGATATTCTAATTATTTCAACACCCTATGATTTACCTTTATTTGAACGTTTGTTAGGTGATGGGAAAAACTTAGGATGTAATTTTCAATACGCTGTTCAAGAAATTCCTAATGGATTAGCCCAGGCTTTTGTAATTGGAGCTGATTTTATTGGAGATGATGATGTTGCTTTAATTTTAGGTGATAATATTTTTTATGGATCTGATTTAGAAAAACGTTTAACAAGAGCCTCAAATCCTAAAGGTGGAGTTGTTTTTGCTTATCACGTTAGTGACCCAGAAAGATATGGTGTTGTTGAATTTGATGACAATAATAATGCAATTTCTATTGAAGAAAAACCTGATAAACCAAAATCAAATTATGCGGTTCCTGGAATTTATTTCTATGATAATTCTGTAGTAAATATTGCCAAGAATTTAAAACCATCAGCACGTGGTGAATATGAAATAACCGATGTAAACAAAGAATACTTACAACAAAACAAATTAAGAGTAGGTGTTTTTGGTAGAGGTACTGCTTGGTTAGATACTGGTACTTTCAATTCGCTTATTCAAGCACAACAATTTGTGCAAGTAATTGAAGAACGTCAAGGTTTAAAAATAGGTTGTATTGAAGAAGTTGCCTATAGAAAAGGATTTATTGATGCTAATCAACTCAAAAAAATAGCTAAACCATTACTAAAAAGTGGTTATGGAAAATATTTATTAGATATCTTGAAATAATCCATTTTCTAAACTT
>DAOVTC010000050.1 GCA_030633285.1 Flavobacteriaceae bacterium | reverse complement strand
TGAATGAATTTAAAGGTGATAAACCAACTTTTGCAATTCTAAAACACAATAATGCCTGTGGAATTGCACAAAGAGATAAAATTTCACAAGCTTATATTGATGCTTTGGCTGGTGATCCTCAATCTGCCTTTGGAGGAGTTTTAATTGCTAATACTAAAATTGATGTTGCAACAGCTACAGAAATTCATAAATTATTTTGTGAAGTAGTAATTGCTCCTTCATATGAAAATGAAGCTCTTAGTATTCTCAAAGGAAAGAAAAATAGAATTTTATTAATCCAAAAAGATGTTGGTTTTCCTGAAACTACGGTAAGAACTTGCTTAAATGGTGTTTTAGTTCAAGATAAAGATTTTAAAACGGATACAAAAGAAATATTATCACAAGCAACAAAATTAAATCCAACAAAAAGAGAGGTAGAAGATTTGTTATTTGCATCAAAAATTTGTAAGCACACTAAATCTAACACTATTGTTTTAGCAAAAAACAAACAGCTTTGTGCAAGTGGTACCGGACAAACTTCAAGAGTTGATGCCTTAAATCAAGCCATAACAAAAGCACAATATTTTAATTTTGATCTAAAAGGAGCTGTAATGGCTAGTGATGCATTTTTTCCTTTTCCTGATTGTGTAGAAATAGCTGACAATGTTGGAATAACAACTGTTATTCAACCTGGCGGCTCAATAAAAGATCAATTATCAATTGATTATTGTAATGAACATAATATGTCAATGGTATTTACTGCTACTAGACATTTCAAACATTAATCTTATATTTGCACAATAGATCACCCCTCTTTTTAATATAATATAATCTAACTGTAAATGATATATAATAGAATAAACTATTTTATATCATTTATGTAATGAATTTAGCTAAATTTCTTACATTTGCTTGATTCATAATAATAACATCTTAACAAGTTTATTCTATGGGATTTTTTGATTTTATGACTGAAGATATTGCTATCGATTTAGGTACTGCAAATACATTGATCATTCATAAAGGAAAAGTTGTAGTGGATAGTCCTTCTATTGTTGCAATGGACAGAACTACAAAAAAAATAATTGCTGTTGGAAAAAAAGCAAATCTTATGCAAGGTAAAACGCATGAGAATATCAAAACAATTAGACCCTTAAAAGACGGTGTTATTGCTGATTTTGAAGCTTCTGAATTTATGATTAGGGAATTTATAAAAGAAATTCCAACTATAAAAAAACGTTTTTTCCGTCCGTCATTACGAATGGTAATTTGCATTCCATCTGGTATCACTGAAGTAGAAAAACGTGCTGTTCGAGATTCGGCTGAGCAAATGAATGCCAAAGAAATACATTTAATTTATGAACCAATGGCTGCTGCAATTGGTATTGGTATTGACATTATGCAACCTAAAGGAAATATGATTATTGATATAGGTGGTGGTACAACAGAAATTGCAGTTATCGCATTAAGCGGAATTGTTTGCGATAAATCAATAAAAGTTGCTGGCGATGTGTTTACAAATGACATTGCAATGTATATGCGAACACAACACAACCTTTTTGTTGGTGAAACAACTGCAGAAAAAATTAAAGTTCAAATTGGCTCGGCAAATGAAGAGCTCGACAATCCGCCAGATGACATATTAATACAAGGAAGAGATTTATTGAGTGGCAAACCTAAACAAATAGAAATTTCTTATCGCGAAATTGCTAAATCTCTTGAAAAGTCTATTATACGAATTGAAGATGCTGTAATGGAAACTTTATCTAATACTCCACCTGAATTGGCAGCAGATATTTACACTACAGGCATATACCTTGCAGGAGGAGGCTCAATGTTAAGAGGTTTAGACAAACGATTATCACGAAAAACTGATTTGCCTGTTTATGTAGCTGAAGATCCATTAAGAGCAGTAGTTAGAGGAACAGGAACCGCTTTAAAAGATATTGAAAAATACAGAAGCGTATTGATGAAATAGTCAAACTGAAACCACAACATGCAACAAATTATTTCATTTTTATATAAGAATAAATATATATTATTGTTTTTGTTGCTAGAATTAATGGCTGTTTTTTTCACTATACAAAGTCATAGTTATCACAAAAGTAAATTTGTAAATTCTTCTAATTTCATAACTGGAGGAATTTATAACAAAATGAATAACTTCAAAGAGCTAATCCTTTTAAAAAAAGATAATAAACGTTTGGCAGAAGAGAATGTACATTTAAAAAACTTATTGTACTTACAAAATAAATCTACAAACCAAATTGAATTAGAAATTATTGATACTGTAAATTTTTATCAAAAATATAATTTTATAGCAGCGAAAGTTATCAATAATGAATTTAGAAAAAATAATAATTATTTAACTATTAATAAAGGAATTAAAGATGGAATTAAAACAGATTTTGGTGTAATAAATAACAAAGGAATAATAGGTATAACGAAAAGTATTTCAAAACATTATACTACTGTTTTATCTATACTTAATGTGAATTCCAGAATTAATGTAAAGCTTACAAATAGCAATCATTTTGGTAGTTTAAGCTGGAATAATAAAGAGTATAATACAGTTCAATTACTTGATTTACCTTTTCAATCTATTATTAAAGTTGGAGATACTATCATAACTGGTGGTAAATCTACAATATTTCCAGAAGGGATTTTGGTAGGAACGATAAAAGATTTTAAAACCAAAAATAATAATTATGAGTATATTAATATCACTTTATTTAATGATATGAGCTCCATAGGGTATGTTGAGATAATAAATAATTTTGATAAAAAAGAAATTAAATCCTTAGAGGAAAAAACTTCTAATGAATAGAGAAAACATAAATACAGTCATTTTATTTATTGGCTTAATATTATTACAAATAATAGTACTAAACAATATAAATTTTTTAGGTTACATTAATCCGTTTTTATATATCCTATTTATTTTCTTATATCCTATTAAAAAAATTGATAGCGTATTAATTTTTCTAAGTTTTTTCTTAGGCTTAAGTATTGATTTTTTCTCAAATTCTGGTGGTATAAATGCTGCTGCAACACTTTTCATAGCATTTGTTAGAATTCCTGTTTTAAAAAGTGTAATTGGAAAACGTGAAATAGATTACAGTTCAATCACCCTTAAAAGAATGCCTTTTATAAAAACATATACTTATATAATCATATTAACTTTAATGCATCATTTTATTGTATTTGGTTTAGAATATTTAAAGTGGAATGATTTTGGAATTATCATTACTAAAACATTATTGACTAGTATCTTTACAATCATTTTAATTATGATTAGTTTTACTTTTGTTCCAAAAAAATAATTAATAATGCTCAGAAAATCATTGTTGTATTTTTTAATTATAGTAGTTGGTGTTATTTATATTGCTCGTTTATTTTTAATACAAATAGTTGATGATAAATACAAGCAAAATCCTTTAAATAACTCGGCAATAACTATGAAATATATTTACCCTGACAGAGGGTATATTTATGATCGAAATGGAAAACTTTTGGTTGCAAATCAGAGTTCTTACGATGTAATGGTTATTCCTAGAGATGTAGAGCCACTAGATACTATAGAATTTTGTAACCTATTAAAAATCACAAAAGAGGAATTTATAAAAAAATACAAAAGAGCTAAAATTTATTCGCCTAGATTGCCATCAACATTTGTAGGTCAATTATCTAAAGAAGATTACGCTTATCTTCAAGAAAAGATGTATAAATTTAAAGGTTTTTTTATTCAAAAAAGATTTATACGACAGTATCCACATAATACTTCAGCTAATGTACTAGGATATATTAGTGAAGTAAATGAAAGATTACTTGAAAAAGACAAATCCTACCAATTAGGAGAATTAATTGGTTATCAGGGTGTTGAAAAACAATATGAGACTGCTTTACGCGGTAAAAAAGGAGTAGCTTTTATACAAAAAAATAGATTTAATAAAGAAATTGGAACATATAAAAATGGTATTTACGATACACTTCCTATCCCAGGAAAAGACATCTCCCTAACTCTTGATATTGATTTACAACAATATGCCGAAAGGTTGATGTATAACAAACGTGGTGGTATTGTTGCAATTGAACCCTCTACTGGTGAAATACTTACTTTGGTAACTACCCCAAGCTACAACCCAAATATGATGGTTGGTAGAAAACGATCAAAAAATTCAGTATTATTATTTAATGATACCATTAATATCCCAATGTTTGACCGAAGCTTAAAAGGTGAATATCCACCAGGATCACCCTTTAAACTTATCAATGCATTAGTTGCATTACAAGAAGAAGTTATTACCACAGAAACTCCTTTTTATTGTTATCATGGATATAGATTTGGAGGTAGAATAATGAAATGTCACTGTGGAATTGTTGGCGCTCCAATTAGACTTAACATGGGTATATACCGTTCCTGTAATTCTTATTTTTCAAATGTATATCGCAAAACTATTGAAAAATATGACACCCCTTCTGAAGGGATAGATGTATGGAGTAACCATGTTAAAAGTTTTGGTTTAGGAAATTACTTAGGTTATGATCTGCCCGTAGGTCAAAAAGGGTTAGTACCCGATTCAAAATTGTATAAAAAATATTATCCAAATGGAGGATGGAGAGCTGTAACCACCATTTCAAATGCTATTGGCCAAGGTGAAGTTTTAACTACTCCTATCCAATTGGCAAATATGACGGCTGCCATAGCTAACAGAGGTCATTATTACACTCCGCATATTCTTAAAAAAATTGGTGATAGCGCTATCACAAATGAAAAATTTACCAAACCAAAATACACAACTATTGATGCTAAACACTTTGAACCTGTAATTGAAGGAATGTTTGATGTATTTAATAAAGGTACTGCAAGATATTCACAAGTCAAGGGTATTGAAATATGTGGAAAAACTGGTACAGCTGAAAATTACAAACGTATAAACGGTGAAAGAATACAATTCACAGACCATTCTATTTTTGTTGCTTTTGCACCTAAAGATGATCCAAAAATAGCCATAGCTATTTTTATTGAAAACGGGTATTGGGGTTCACGTTGGGCTGCTCCAATAGCCACTTTAATGATTGAAAAATACATCAATGGTAACGTTAAAAGAGAATTTATTGAGCATAAAATGCTTACACAAGGTTTAGAAGAGGAATACAAAAAACAACTTGAAATAGAAAATTACAGTGCGCAAAAGGAAAAGTAACATATTTAGAGGTGTAGATTGGATATTAATACTCCTATACCTAACTTTTATTTTTTTAGGTTGGATAAGTATTTATGCTGCTACATATTCTGATACTCAATATGAATTGTTTGATTTTTCTACTAAATACGGTAAACAATTTATATGGATTCTATTAAGTTTTGTACTGATAATCATAATTTTAGCAATTGATAAAAAGTTTTATGAAAATTTTTCAGGTGTTTTTTATGTAATATCAATGTTATCACTAATAGGGTTATTTATTTTTGGTAAAAATATTAATGGTGCAACTTCGTGGTATAGTTTTGGTTCATTTGGTATTCAACCATCAGAGTTCGCTAAAACAGCTACTGCTTTAGCCATAGCAAATTTTTTAAATGAACGAAATCAAAATTTAAAAAAATTATCCAACCAATTAAAAACATTTGGTATTATTTTCTTTCCTGCTTTACTTATAACTTTACAGCCCGACCCAGGTTCTGCACTAGTTTATGGTTCATTAATTTTTGTTTTATACCGTTTTGGTTTACCAATTTATTATATAATAATTGGATTCTTAGCTTTAATACTTTTTATTGTAACCTTATATTTTGGATATGCTAACACCCTGGTTATAGCTTTTATCTTAATTACTTTGTTCTTTATTTATTTAAAGTATAAGAATAAAAAGTTCTTCAGACACAATTGGATGAAGTTTCTTGCCGTTTACTTTTTTACAGGCCTATTTATATTTAGCGTTGACTTTGTTTTTAATAATATATTTGAACAACGCCATAGAGATAGATTTGATATATTACTAGGTAAAACCGAAGACACACAAGATATTGGTTATAACACTGCACAATCAGTAATTACAATAAGTTCTGGAGGATTTCAAGGTAAAGGATTTTTACAAGGTGATAGAACACAAGGTGATTTTGTTCCAGAACAGCAAACCGATTATATTTTTAGTGCAGTTGGCGAAGAATGGGGCTTTTTAGGTAGCAGCCTAGTTATAATATTATTTGTAGCTTTTTTATTACGAATACTCCACATAGCAGAAAGACAAAAGTCTATTTTTAGTAAAGTTTTTGCCTATGCCACAGTTACCATTTTATTTTTTCATTTTACTATAAATATAGGAATGGTTATTGGCATTTTGCCTACGATTGGGATACCCCTACCATTTTTTAGCTACGGAGGTTCATCACTTTGGGGATTCACCATATTGCTATTTATTTTAATCAGGTTAGATGCCGATAGAATTTATGAATGGTAATAAAATGAACAACAAATTATTAGGGGAAAAATTCGAGATCCAAAGTTAATTGCTTTTAGTGATTAAAGAATTTAAGATAACAAACCATTTTTGGTGTCATTACCTATATTTTACCCACAAAAAAAGACAGCCTTTTGATTAAGACTGTCTTTTTATTAGAATTTATAAATCCAAATTATAACGCCGTAACGTGTTTCTTTAATTTTGATTTTAGATTGGCAGCTTTATTATCATGAATGATATTCTTTTTAGCTAATTTATCAATCATTGAAACAACTTTTACCAGTTGCTCTTCAGCTTCTTTTTTATCTTCAACAGTACGTAAATTTCTTATAGCATTACGAGTAGTTTTATGTTGATGTTTGTTTCTTAAATGTTTAGCTTCGTTACTTCTTATTCTCTTTAAAGCTGACTTATGATTTGCCATTTTATTGATTTTTAATTATTTTTGTTAAAACAAAATGTAGCCCGTAGGGGAGTCGAACCCCTCTTACCAGGATGAAAACCTGGCGTCCTAGCCGATAGACGAACGGGCCAGGGAATTGCTTTACTTATTAAAGCGAGTGCAAAATTAATACAATTTCCCAACTCTGCAAGTACTTTTTATATTTTTTTAATATGCCTTAGCAAATAACACCCTTCTTGTTGATTTTTCACCTGTTAATACACATATTCCTTCCTCATCTTTGGCGTCTAAAGGTATACATCTAATAGTTGCTTTTGTCAAACCTTTAATTTGA